>JBIKTO010000063.1:0-8961 GCA_044348065.1 Cyanobium sp. | reverse complement strand
TAGCCTAATCCTCAAGCCTTGGTTTTAAGGCCAGAGAGCTTCGCGAGATTGAACGGCTGGTCAGCGTGAACAGAGCTATCCTGCTTCAAGCATGGTAGGAGTTTCATGGCTAACCCTGGCGAGCGGGTTGCTGACGTTGTCTGCACAGAGGACAGGCTGGCCGTCGACCTGGCAGATGGTCGATCCATCTCGGTGCCTTTGGCTTGGTTCCCACGGCTTCTGCATGCCACATCTCAGCAGCGTGAGAACTGGGAGATTGCTGGGGCTGGGTTCGGGCTCCACTGGCCAGATATTGATGAGGACTTAAGTGTGGAAGGTCTACTTCGTGGAGCGCAAGCGCCTCAGGTCAAGACACTGGTCAGCTAACTAGTCAGAATGGAAGGCGCGAGCCGCCGCCGCAACCGCCTTGACCAGGCAAACGCGGCGCCGACGCCCACCAGGGGCAGGGGGCCGGAAACGTGGGCGAGGTAGCCCACCTGGCCGTTGACGTAGTCATACAGGTAGGCGTATTCATCGAAGAAACTCACGCTCGTGTTCACAAACACCTCGCTGCCGCTGTCCTTCACTGCGTAAAGCGGCGCCGCCGGCGTGGTGGCCGATGCTGAAGCCGTAGGACACGAGCGTGCCGATCGCCACCGTCACGCTGGTGCCGGGAGCCAGGCAGTCCTTGCCCGCCTTGCAGGACCCATCGGTGTTCACCGCGGTGCCGGGGGCGGGGGTGAGCAGCATGTAGTCCACACCGCTGACGGTGAGCACTGTGCACGTGCCAATGCTGCCGTTCACCCTGAGCGTGCCGGGCACCGGATTCCAGTCGGCGTAGCCGCTGTTGAAGCCGCTGGCGCTGGTGCGGTCGTTCCAGGTGAGATCCAGGGTGGGGAAGGGTGCCGTGTTGGCGGCGGTGAGGCCAAGGGTGAGGCCGGCGGGGCTGAGGATGTAGCCGCTGGTGTAATCGCCCACTACCCCGCTGGCGCCAGGCTGCTGCGGTGTGCTGGCGGTCACCGCCGTTCCCTTCACCTTGGTGATGTTCAGCAGGGGGTTATTGGCGGGGATCGCGGCGACGGTGCCGCCGGGGGTGGTGGACTGGCTGGTTGCTTTGCGGCCGAAGCCGATGCCGAAGAAGCTCACCTCCTGGGGGTTGCCCATGGGGGTCAAAAAGCTCTGACGAAAACACAACGACTCTGCTGAAATCGTCCGGTTTTAGCTGGGCCAACGAATCCGGTAAGCCCGGCTGCGGCCGGCGCCGAAGGGTTCCAGGGCCTGCTGGTCCACCAGGTCGGCCAGGTCGCGCCAGGCGGTGGCGCGGCTGGCGCGGGTGAGGCCGATCGCCTTGCGCAGGTTCAGGCCGCCTGTGAAGCCTTCCGGTTCTGCGTCGAGCAGGCGGTTCAGCAGCTTCCGCTGGCGGCTGTTGAAGTCGCTGTGGCGATGCCGCCACCAGAAGGCGGCCTTGCGGCGCACGGCATGAATCACCGCCCCATTCAGCTTGGCGGCGGCGATCAGCTGCTCCAGAAACCAGACCAGCCACTCGCTCACCTCGAGATCACCGCGCTGGCAGCGTTCCAGCACTGCGTAATAGCCCTGCCGCTCCCGCAGGATCTGGGCCGAAAGGCCAAGGGCGCGGCCGACGAGCAACTCGCCCCCGGCGGCCCCGCAGGTCTGGGCCAGCAGGCGATCGCCGATCGCCCGCGCCAGGCGGCCATTGCCGTCGTCGTAGGGGTGGAGGGTGAGAAACCAGACGTGGGCCAGACCCGCGCTCGATGGCCAGCAGCGCCTCTAGCTGGGGCTCCAGATCGGTCCGGGGAGGGGCCTCGAAGTGGAGCCGCTCGCGACCGATCGGGCCGGAGAGCACCTGCATGGGGGCCTCGCCGCGCAGTTCGCCGATACGGATCGAGCGCAGCCCATCCGGGCCGGCAGCGAACAGGCGCCGATGCCACTGATGCAGGCTGGCCAGCTCGAGGGGCTCTTCCAGTGAGCTGGTGGCTGCCAGGAGCACATCGAGCAACCCTTCCACCTGGGCGGAGGCCGGTGGTTGTCCATCGGCGAGGGGCAGGCCAAGACGCCGTGCGATCGAGGAGCGCACCTGGGCCGGATCGAGCGCTTCCCCCTCAATCGCGGCGGTGCCCAGGCTTTCCCGGCTCAGCAGGGCGGAAACAGCCTCCTCGGCCAGGGGCGTTTCCAGCCCACGCAGCTGGGCCAGCAGCTCAGAACGGGCGGCTTGCGCCTGCAGCAGCAGGGGTTGCAGGCGTTGCTCCTGCCAGCGGAAGCGGGGCCAATCGGGCTGCTGCCAGATCCAGGTTGGGGCCATGGATCGAGGCTAATCGCTTCATGGGGTGAGGCGATTGCGTGGCAGGGATCGCTTCAGAGGCGTCGGGCGCCATCGCCTCCAAGTTCGCCAATTGAAAGGGGCCCTTCCAGGCCCCATGGATCATTTGGGTGATAAGGCTGATCTCACCCCATCTCCCTTACAGGGTCAGGCAGCCACAGGGGCGGCTTGACGGGAGAAACGAACGATGTTGTTCGCTGTTACGGGTTTGCTCTGACCGAGCAGGCTTCAGTCACCCTCCTTATGCCCCGTCGAAACCATTGCAGCCCCGTGGTGGCCGGGCCCGGGGGCCGGCGGCGGGGGAATGGAGCTGAGCGGAATCGAACCGCTGTCCGAAACACTGGTGTGGATCACCTAGTCCGGTCGAAACCGGACCTTGGAATCATGGCACCCGCTGTCTGCCCCGGCGACGGGGCCTGCGGAGGGATGGCCGAACCCCGCAGTCGGGCCATGCGGCTGGCCTGGGTCGAGCCTTGAGCCGGGTTTCCCGGATCCGCTCTGGGCAGATCCGAGATCTCGGCGAAACCTTTTCCCCTGAGCCTGCGGTCCCTCGTCGTGTGGCTCACGGATCCGCGGGAAGGGGGGCGAAAGCGACCCGCTTCCACAAACAGCGGCCCCAGGCGCTCAGGGGAAACGAACCGCTGGGGCAACCAGGGGGCGGACCATCCGGGCAGCATGGGCGAAGCAACCTCGATTCGCCCCTGACAGGCCTGCTCGCCGCCCTTGCCTTGGCAGCCCTGGGCTTGCTGCTGCTTCGGCTGTTGGCAGACCTGGCCTGGCGTCTGGTGAATCGCTGCATCGATCCCGCCGTGGAGCGCGTGCGCAGCGCCAACGACCAGGAACGGGTGCAGAAAATCCTGGCCGCCAGCCTCGCCGCCCGCCAGCGGGATCGGAGTGCTGCCCGGGCACTGGCCCAAAGGCTCAGGCTCACGGATCTCAATGGACAGCCCCTCCACCTCGCCCCTGAGCAGATTCCGGCCTTCCACAACCTCTGCTGCCGGGAGCTGGGCGTGCCGACCGGCAGTCCCTGGCCGCGAATCCGCCAACAGTGGCGCCGTCAGAGCCTGCGCTGGCATCCCGACCACGGCGGCGATACGGCCACCTGGCTGCGCAAGCAGCGCGCCTACGAAGCTCTTGAGCTGCTGCGAAACCATCGGCGCAACTGGCTGCCAGCCCCGCTGCCGCCTCTGTTGGCGGCCCGCCGATCCCGACGCCTGTGGCCCTTCCGGGTGGAGCGCTGACGGCTTGCCCCCGTTCCCCACGGGAGACTGTGGCAAGACCCTCCAGCGATGATGGCCACGGCACCCTTTCCTTTCGTGGCCGTGTTGCCCCCGGGCCTGGAGGAGGTGGCCGCCGCCGAACTCACCGCCCTTGGCGCCACCGACATGAAACCCGGCCGCCTGCAGGCGAGCGGCCGCTGCGACCTGGCCACCTATTACCGCCTGCACCTGCGCGCCCGCCTGCCCTTCCGCCTGCTGCGCACCCTCGCCCGCTTCCCCTGCGGCAACCGCGAAGCGCTGGCCGCCGGTGTGCAGGCCGCCGCCGACTGGCAGCGCTGGCTGCCGCCGGAAGCCAGCCTGCGGGTGGAGGCCAGCGGCGTCACCCCCGCCCTGCCCCACAGCCACTACACCGCCCTCACGGTGAAGAACGCCCTGGTGGACCTGCAGCGCCAGCGCTGGGGCGCCCGCTCCTCGGTGAACCTCGACGATCCCGACCTGGCCCTGCACCTCCACCTCCAGCACGACCGCCGCACCGGTCTCAGCGAGGCGGTGCTCAGCCTCGATGGCGGCGGCGGCGCCAGCCTGCACCGCCGCGGCTACCGCAGCGCCATGGGGGCCGCGCCCCTCAAGGAAAACCTCGCCGCCGGCCTGATCGCCCTCACCGGCTGGGATGGCAGCGTGCCGCTGGTGGATCCGATGTGCGGCTCCGGCACCCTGCTGATCGAGGCCGCCGCCATGGCCCTGAACCTGCCGGCCGGCATGCTCCACGGCCAGGCGCGGGCCTTCGGCTTCCGCCGCTGGCCCGATTTCGACCCCGCCCTCTGGCAGCGGGAACTGGCGGCCTGCGGCTCGCCGGAGCCCCGGTCGCTGCCGCCGCTGCTGGGGCTGGAGCGCGATCCGGAGGTGCTCGATCAGGCCCGCGGCAACGCCGAGCGGGCCGGGGTGGCGGAGCACATCCGCTTCGAGCGCGGCGATGCCCGCGAGCTGCGGCCCCCCGCCGGGCCCGGGCTGGTGGTGGTGAATCCCCCCTACGGAGCCCGCCTGGGTGGTGACGAGGATCTCGAAGCCCTCTACGGCGAACTCGGCGCCCTGCTGCGGGAGCGCTGCGGCGGCTGGACCCTCTGGCTGCTCAGCGGCAACCCCGGGCTCACCGGCGCCCTGCGGCTCAAGGCCAGCCGGCGCGTGCCCGTGAGCAACGGCGGCATCGACTGCCGCTGGCTTCGCTACGAGCTCCGCGCCTAGAAGCGCCCGGTGAGCGCCCGGGTGGTGCGCGAGAGGCCGGCGAAGGTTTCCTGCAGATAGGGGCCCTTGAGGATCTGGCTGCCCACCCGCAGGAAGATCGTGGCCAGCACGGCGTTGAGGGCGGTGACCACCAGGGCGGTCTGCAGCCAGCTCAGGGCGAAGCGCTCCCGGATCCAGAGGATCAGGGCCAGCTGCAGGGCCAGGCTGGCCATGCTGGCCAGGCCCACGCCCATCGCCAGGAAGATGCCGCCGCCGATCACCCGGCGCTTCTCCTTGCCCACCTCCTGCAGCGCGATGCGCACGTGCAGGTCCATCACCGACGACATCAGCGCCGTGACCCGACCCATGCCGCCGCCGCTCATGCCGATCGCCGCCCGGAGTTGAGCAGCAGGCCCACGATCAGACCCACCCCGGCCGCCACCCCCAGGGCCAGCAGGGGCCGCTCCCGCACCGGCTTCTCGATCTTCGGCCGCAGGGTGTTGTTCAGGTCGTCGAGCAGCTGCTCAAGCTGCTCCTCCAGGGGCTTGAGCGAATCCACCACCTGCTGGGCCTGGCCGCCGGTGGCGTTCAGCAGCTCGCCGAGCTGGCGCCGTACCCCGGCGCTGGTGGCGCCCGTCTGCTGGCTGATCACCGCCACGGCGTGGTCGAAGCTGCCGCGGGTGGCCTCCAGGGTGTGGCGCGCCACCTCGGGCCATTCCTTCTGCAGCGCCGGCAGCAGCGCTTCGAAGCGCTCCCGGAAGGCCAGCTGCAGGGGGGATGGCGTGGTTTTCTCGGCCACCGGCGCAACGCTGCCGGGGCCATCCTCCGAGGCGGCGAGCGGGGTTGGGGTCTCGTGATCCATGGCTGGCTGGCGAGTGGGCGGCCCTTTCACGGACTGTAGGCAGCCCCCTTGTGCCCGTCAGCGTCTCCGCTACATTCCGTTCGCTCGGTGGCGGGCCCTGTTGGTTCACATCAATCAGGTCGAGCTCAGCCAGTTCAAGTCGTTCGGTGGAACGATCCGCATCCCGCTGGAGCCCGGCTTCACGGTGGTGACCGGACCGAACGGTTCCGGCAAGAGCAACATCCTCGACGCCATCCTCTTCTGCCTCGGTCTGGCCAGCAGTCGGGGCATGCGCGCCGATCGCCTGCCCGATCTGATCAACAGCGCCCTGCTGCGGGCCGGCAAGGCGGCGGAAACCACCGTCACCGTTCACTTCGATCTCGGCGACTGGCAGCCCGATGAGGCGGAAGCGGGTCTGGAAGCCCCCGCTGAAGGGCCCTGGATCCGCGCCGGTCAGACCAGCTGGAGCGTGAGCCGCCGCCTGCGGGTGGCGCCGGGGGGCACCTACAGCAGCAGCTTCAGCGCCGATGGCGTGCCCTGCAACCTGCAGCAGCTCCAGACCCAGCTGCGCCGCCTGCGGGTCGACCCCGACGGCAGCAATGTGGTGATGCAGGGCGACGTCACCCGCATCGTGACGATGAGCGCCAAGGAGCGGCGCGGCATCATCGATGAGCTGGCCGGCGTCGCCCTCTTCGACAGCCGCATCGAGCAGAGCCGCACCAAGCTCGATGAGGTGCAGGATCGCCAGGAGCGCTGCCGCATCGTCGAGCAGGAGCTGCTCACCTCCCGCCAGCGGCTGGAGCGGGATTGCGCCCGCGCCCGCGCCTACCAGGAGCTGCGCGAACGGCTGCACCGCGGCCGGGCCCAGGAGCAGTTGCTGGCGGTGGAGGCCCTGCGCACCGAGCTGGCCGCCCTCGAGAGCCGCGGCCAGGCCCTGGCGCGCCAGGAGCAGCAGGAGCGCGAGGCGATCGACCAGGCCGGCAAGGCCATCGCCGAGGCCGCCACCGCCCTGGAGGCCCTCCAGGCCGAGGTGAAGGCCCTCGGCGAGGACCAGCTGCTGGCGGTGCAGGGGGAACTGGCCGGGCTGGAGGCCAGCGGCCGGGAGCTGGCCCGCCAGGCGGAGCGCCACCAGCGGGAGGCGGAAACCCTCCAGCAGCAGCGCCGGGAGCTGCAGCGCCAGCAAGGGGAGCTGCGGGGCCAGCTGCGCCAGCTCCAGGACCACGACGACCGCGCCGCCCTGGAGCAGGCGGAGGCCGGCTGCCGCGCCGCCGAGGCCGCCGTGGAACTCTCCCGCCGCCGGCTGGGGGAGGTGGCCGGGCGCTCCGGCAGCTGGCTGGAGGAGCAACAGCAGCGCAGCCTCCGGCGCCAGGAGCTGCAGGGCCAGCTCGGGCCGCTGCAGGCCGAGTGGCAGCACCTGGAGGAGCGGCTGCGCCAGGGGCGCCAGCGGCGCGAGGAGCTGGAGGCTGAGACCCGCCAGGAGGGCAGCAGCGATGCGGCCGAGGGTGGTCGGCTCGTGGCCCTGGAGCGGGAGGCGGAGGCCCTGCAGGCCCAGTTGCAGGCCCAGCAGACGCGGGTGCAGGAGCTGGCGGAGGCTCTGGCCCTGCAGCAGCGCACCCGCGGCCGGCTGGAGCAGGAGCAGACCGGCCTGGAGCGGGAGATCGCCCGGCTCGACAGCCGCCGCGAAACCCTGCAGGAGAGCCGCGGCACCGGGGCCCTGCGGCTGCTGCTGGAATCCGGGCTGGAGGGGATCCACGGACCCGTGGCCCAGCTGGGGGATGTGGAGGAGCGGCATCGGGTGGCCCTCGAGGTGGCCGCCGGTGGCCGGCTCGGCCAGGTGGTGGTGGAGGACGACCGGATCGCCGCCCGGGCGATCGAGCTGCTCAAGAGCCGCCGCGCCGGCCGGCTCACCTTCCTGCCCCTCAACCGCATCCGCGGCGGTGGCGGCGCTGGTGCCAGCGGGGCGGCGGCGCTGCAGCGGGGCGGCGGTCCCGGCGGCGGCGGGGCGGGGCAGGCCGGGCTGGTGGGCCGCGCCGTCGACCTGATCCGCCACGAAGCCGTCTACGGCGAAGTGTTCCGCTACGTGTTCGGCGACACCCTGGTGTTCGACACCCTCGCGAACGCCCGCCGCGAACTCGGCCGCTGCCGGGCCGTCACCCTGGAAGGGGAGTTGCTGGAGAAGAGCGGCGCCATGACCGGCGGCAGCCTCCAGAGCCGCTCCGGCCAGCTGGGCTTCGGCCGCGGCGGCGAGGCGGATGAGGCCGAACCGCTGCGGCGCCGCCTGCTGGAGCTCGGCGAGAGCCTGCTGGCCTGTCGCCGCCGCGAGGCGGAGCTGGGCCGGGATCTGGAGGAGGCCCGGCCGGCCCTGCAGGAGCAGCAGCGGCGCCAGGCGGCGCTGGAGGCCGAACGCGGCGCCGCCCGGCGCGGCCTGGAGCCCCTGCGCCAGCGCCGCCAGCAGCTCGATGAGCGGCTCGCCCAGCTGGCCCGCAGCCTGGCCGACGACGAGGCCCGCTGGCGCCAGCTGGAGGGGGCGCTCCAGCCGCTGCAAGCCGCCCTGGCGGAACTGGAGGCGGCGGAGCGGCAGGCGGCGGGCAGCGGCGACAGCGAACGCTGGGCCGGGCTGCAGGCCGAACTGGAGGCCGCCGACCGGGGCCTGCAGGAGGCCCGCGGCCGCCGGGACGCCCTCGCCCTGGAGCGGCGGGAGCGGGCCCTGGAGGCCGAACGCCTGACCAGCCGGCTGGAGGCCCTCGGGGTGGACGAACAGCGGCTGGTGCAGGCGGTGCAGGCCCTGGTGGCCGAACGCCAGCGCTGGAAGGAGCAGCAGCAGGCGGAGCAGGAGCGGCGGGCGGCGCTGGAGGCGCGCCAGCAGGAGCTGGAAACCCGCTTCGGCGCCTGTCGGCGCGCCCGTGATGAGGCGGAGGCGGCCCTGGCGGCCCAGCGCCAGGGGCTGCAGCAGCGCCAGTGGCAGCTGGAGCGGCTTGCCGAGGAACGCCAGACCCTCGCCGAGCAGCGGCGCAGTCAGGCGCTGCGGCTGGAGCAGCTGGAGCGGGAGCTGCCCGATCCCCTGCCGGAGATCCCGCCGGAGGTGCGCGAGGCCGGCCTCGCCGCCCTGCAGGAGGACCTGCGGGCGATCCAGCAGCGGATGGAATCCCTGGAGCCGGTGAACATGCTCGCCCTCGAGGAGCTGGAGCAGCTGGAGCAGCGCCTGGCGGAGCTGGCCGAGCGCCTGGAGGTGCTCAGCAAGGAGCGTGAGGAGCTGCTGCTGCGCATCGAAACGGTGGCCACCCTCCGCCAGGAGGCCTTCCTGGAGGCCTTCCGCGCCGTCGATGGCCATTTCCGCGAGATCTTCGCCGGCCTCTCCG
>JBIKTO010000062.1:0-8974 GCA_044348065.1 Cyanobium sp. | reverse complement strand
CCAGGCCGGCGACCAGGTGGCGCCGGAGCTGGTGTGGGCCCGCGCCAGGCGTCGGTAGCTGGAGGGCACCGGATTGGTGAGGGCGCAGAGGGCCGGGGCGTGGGCCAGCAGGCCGCCGAGAAAGTGGTAAGCCAGCGGGGAGAGCCCCTGCTCGCCGCCGGGGTCATGGAACAGATTGCGGCCGCCCCCATCCCAGAGGGAGAGGTGCAGGTGGGCGCCGTTGCCGGTGAGCTCGGGCAGGGGCTTGGGGGCGAAGCTGGCCCGCGCCCCGTGGCGCTCCGCCAGGGTGGCCACCATCACCCGGAAGAAGGCGTGGCGATCGGCTGTGGTGAGGGCATCGGCGAAGCTCCAGTTGAGCTCGAACTGACCGTTGGCGTCCTCGTGGTCCGCCTGATACGGGTGCCAGCCCACCTCCTCCATCGCCTCCATCAGCTCGGCGATCAGGGGGTAGTGGCGCATCAGGGCGATCTGGTCATAACAGGGCTTGCTCTGGCGGTCGCGGGCATCGGCGATGCCATCGGCCTCGGGATCCATCAGGAAGAACTCCGCCTCCACGCCGGTGCGCAGCTGCAGGCCAAGGGCGGCGGCCCGCTCCATCTGCCGTTGCAGCACCCGCCGCGGCGATTGCTCCAGGGTCTCCCCCCGCTGGCGCAGGTCGGTGGCCACCCAGGCCACCTGGCGCTGCCAGGGCAGCACCGTGAGGCTGCGCGGATCGGGGAAGGCCAGCACGTCGGGATCCGCCGGCGACATCGCCAACCAGGCGGCGAAGCCCGCAAAGCCCGCCCCGGCCCCCGCCAGCTCGGCGACGGCCGCCGCGGGCACCAGCTTGGCCCGCTGCACCCCGAACAGGTCGCAGAAGGAGAACAGAAAGTGGCGGATGCCGCGGTCGGCGGCGAAGCGGGCCAGGTCGGTCATGGAAGGGGGCGGATCGGGCAGGGGGGCCGAGCGGGGAGCGGGATTCAATCGGCCAGCAGCCGCTCCACGGCGGCGCGCAGCTGGGCCTGCTCCGCCGGCGCGTCGCGCGGGTTGCCGGCCCGGTGGCCCAGATCAGAAGCGAGAATCTCGAAGTGGGCGCCGGGGATCAGGGCGGCCTCGGCGGCGCAGTCGGCGGGGGGGAAATAGAGGTCGTCGGAGCCGGCCAGCACGGTGGTGCGGGCGCGGATGCGCCCCAGGGCCGCGGCCAGGGTGCGCTCCCCCGGATCGTCCGCCCCCGGCGCCCGAAGCTCCGCAGCCACCGCCACGTCATTGGCCAGCCAGACATCGAGCATCGCCACCAGATCATGGGGATCGTGGCGGCGGTAGGCGGGCAGCCAGGAGCGCTCCACGTAGTCGTCCACGTCGGCGAAGCCCAGCTGCCGGTGCCGCCCGCTGCGGTAGAAGCCCTGGCTGGCGGCCCAGCTGGCGTAGATCAGGGCGAAGGTGCGCAGGCCCCGCTCCGGCACCCCGTCGAAACCGGTGCCGGTCCAGGCGGGATCGGCGGTGAGCGCCTGGCGCAGGCTGAGCAGAAACAGGCGGTTGTGGGGCGTGGTGCGGGCGGTGCCGCAGACACAGCAGATCCGCGCCGTGCGCTCCGGTTCGAGCACGGCCCAGTGGTAGGCCTGCTGGGCTCCCATCGACCAGCCATAGATCAGGGCCGGCGCCTCGACGCCGAATTCCTCCTCCAGCAGCCGCCGCTGGGCGCGCACGTTGTCGACATGGCTGAGGCTCCAGCCGCTCTCCGGCAGCCCCATGGCACTGTTGCTGGGGCTGCTGGAGCAGCCACCGCCGAACTGACTCACCTGCACCACGCACCAGCGCTCCGGATCAAGCACCGGCCCCACGAGCCACGCCAGGTCCTCGGGCCAGCCGCCGTAGGAGCTGGGGTAAAGGATCAGATTGGCGCCGCGGGCATCGGGCCGCCCGTGCACCCGGTAGGCGAGCTGGGCGTCGGCCAGCACCCGGCCGCCATGGAGGCTGAAATCACCGAGGCGGAAGCGCCGATCCGCCGAAGGGCTCATCGACCCGTGGTCGCCAGCGCCGGGTCCCCGTGGGACGGGGCCAGAGACCGCAGATCGGCCAGCAGCCGCCGGTGCACCGCCAGATAGCCCGGTGCGCAGTGGACCAGCCGGGGGGCCAGCCGCCCGTGGGCCGCCGCCAGGGCGTGGAAGGGCAGCGAGGGGAAGAGGTGGTGCTCGGCATGGAAGGGCATGTTCCACATCAGCCGCCGCAGCGGCGCCAGGGTGAGGGTGGTGCGGGTGTTGCTCAGGCCGTCGGGGCCGAAGGCGCAGCCCTGATGCTCGGCCATCAGCACGAAGCGGAGCAATGGCTGGCCCACCGCCAGCGGCAGCAGCCAGAGCCAGAGGATCGCGCCGTTGCCCCCGGGAATCGAGGCCGCCAGCAGCGCGGCGTAGAGCACGAACTGACGACGCAGGGAAGCGGTGATCGCCGGCGCCGCCTCCGCCGGGATGTAAGGCCGGTCGCGGAAGTCGCCCCGCAGGGCGGCCCCATGGCCCCGCAGCTTGCCCAGCCACCAGGGCAGGCCGCTGAGTTCCAGCAGGTACAGGGCCAGGCTGGTGGGCGGGGCGTCCTCCAGCTCCGGATCCAGGCCGCTCTGGTGGGTCCAGCGGTGATGCCACTGGTGGTAACGGCGGTAGAAATCGGCGTTGTAGAAGCTCAGCACCCCGGCCCACCAGGCCACGCGGTCGTTCAGGGCCCGGCTGGCAAAGGCCGTGCGGTGGCCGCATTCGTGCAGGGCGCAGAAGGCGAAGGCCAGGCCCCAGCCCAGCAGCAGCAGCCCCAGGATCTGCAGGGGCCAGGGGATCCCCACCCCGACCGACACCCCCAACCGCGGCGCCCCCCACAACGCCAACCCGATCAGCAGCACCGCCAGGTGCAGCCCCAGCTGCCGCCAGCCCGGAGCGTCCCGCCGACCGTTGAGCCGAGCCAGATCAGCGGCTTCGATCAGGCCCGGAGCAGACACGACGCAGCATCATGACTGGAACAATGTTGAGCCCGGCGCGGCCGCGCCTCTGTTCATGGCGAACAGGGCCTCGAGCGGCTCAGTTCGAACCGCCGCCGATCTCGCGACGCAGCAGCAGATACAGATAGGCCGGTTCCCGGTACTGCCCCGGCAGGCAACGGTGCAGGCATTCCAGCCGCTGCCAGCAGACCGTGCGCTGGATGCGCGCCAGGCTGCGGCCTTCGCGGATCAGCAGGCGCAGAGCCTTGCAATAAGTGGAGTAGCTGGCCTCAAGCTCGCCGATGGTCAGCCGTTCGCTGGCGGAGGCCGGCACCGTGGGATCCGGCCGCTGGGGGGAGAGGGTCATCGCTGGGGGACCAGCTCTCGAACGGTCTCACTCTCTGCCGCGTCCGCCTTTGGCCGCTCCCCCCATCCGGGGACATTGGCCCTCAGAGCTGAACCATGCCGCAGCGCATGCCCTTGAGCACCGCCTGCAGGCGGTTGTTCACGTCGAGCGTCTGCAGCAGGCGCTTGGTGTAGGTGCGGGCGGTTTCCTCGCTCACCACCAGGGCGCGGGCGATCTCCCGGTCGCTCAGGCCGCTGGCGAGCAGGTCGAGCACCTGATACTCCCGAGGCGTGAGGCGCGGACAGCTCAGGTAGGGCAGGCTGCCGCTGCGCAGGGACGGACTCCGGTAGGAGTGGTGACCCATCACCGCCATCACGGCCGCCTGCAGGGGCCGCTGGTCGTCCACCACATCCGCTTCGGCCACCACCGCCTCCAGCCAGGGGGCTTCGGCGTATTCCGCCGGGATCACATCCCCCAGGGCGAGCACCACGATCTTGATCTCGGGCTGGGCTTCGCGGGCCTGGCGGGCCAGCTGGAAGCCGTTGCCGCTCTCCAGGTGGTCGGTGCAGATCAGCAGTTCATAGGGCTCCCGGGCCAGATAGGCCAGACAGGCGCTTTCGTCGGTGACGGCGCAGCCGATGCGGCTGCGGTCCTGGAAGCTCTCGCAGACCGCACGCAGCAGAAAGCGACCCTTCATGGCGATCGCCACCTTCCCCTGCACCGCGACGGAGAGGAGCACCTCATCGAGGGTGGCCCCCTGCAGGCTTTCGAGGAACGGCGTGAGGTCCATGCTGTCAACCTATCCAGAGCGGCTCACCGCCTGTGGTACGGGCGCGCGGCAGCCGCTGACAGCATCTCCAGATTCGTTTAAGATTTGAGCGCAGGTCGTTCGCGCCATCACCACCGCCTCTCTCCTACCCCATGCATCACGACCACCCCGTGCTCCACTCCCTCGAAGCGCGCCTCACGGCACTGCGCCAGCAGTACCAGCGCAGCCCCAACGAACAGACCCGCTACCAGCTGGTGCGGCTCGAACAGTTGATTGCGCAGTGGGCACCCGAAGCCTCCAGCCTCCTGGTCAGCGCCTGAGCCGCTGCCCTCCCCTTGGAGGCCGATAGGGCCAAGGTGGAAGACATTCCCCATCTTGGCGAGCCGGTGCCCAGAGCTGCGGCACAGCCCTGGCGGTGTTGCCAGACCGGAGACAACCGCGTTGTTCTCCCCCATGGGCAAGGCCAAACATCGTGATCGCAGCGCATCACCCCCACCCGAGGCCGGCGCAGCTGCCGACAATGACAACGATCGCTACAGGCCCTCCCAGCTGCTGGAGGACGTGCAGGAGCCTGGGGAGGGGTCGGTCCACAAACTCGATCGCAAGCTCTACGAGAAGGAGCTGGCCCGCCTGCAGGTGGAGCTGGTCAAGATGCAGTACTGGATCAAGCACGTCGGCTATCGCCTGATCCTGCTGTTCGAGGGGCGGGACGCGGCCGGCAAGGGGGGCACGATCAAGCGCATCACCGAGCCGCTCAACCCCCGGGGCTGCAACGTGGTGGCCCTCGGCACCCCCTCTGACCAGCAGAAAACCCAGTGGTATTTCCAGCGCTACGTGGAGCACTTCCCCTCCGCCGGCGAGATCGTGCTCTTCGACCGCAGCTGGTACAACCGGGCCGGGGTGGAGAAGGTGATGGGCTTCTGCAGCCCGACCCAGGTGGAGGAGTTTTATCAATCCTGCCCGGAGTTTGAACGGATGCTGGTGCGCAGCGGCATCACCCTGCTCAAGTACTGGTTTTCGGTGAGCGACGAGGAGCAGGAAGCCCGCTTCCGCTCGCGCCTGAAGGATCCCGCCCGCCGCTGGAAGCTCAGCCCGATGGACCTGGAATCCCGCGACCGCTGGGTGGAATTCTCCAAGGCCAAGGACGCCATGTTTGCCCACACCAACATCCCGGAGGCGCCCTGGTTCACCGTCGAGGCGGACGACAAGCGCCGCGCCCGTCTCAACTGCATCCGCCACATCCTCAGCAAGGTGCCCTACGAGGACATGACCCCCGAGGCGATCAAGCTGCCCCCCCGCAAGAGCGGCGGCAACTACCAGCGCCCCCCCCACAACGAGCAGTTCTTTGTGCCCGACTGCTACCCCTAGGCGCGCCGCTCACCAGAGCAGCAGGCGAGGGGCGGGGGCATCGAGCCGCCAGAGCTGGGGGCGCCGCCGCAGCAGCTCCTGACCCGCGATCGCCTCCACCCCCAGCTGGGCGAACACCGGATTGGCGGTCACGATCCCCTCCAGGGGCCGCCTGGCATCGGCCGGGGGCTCCCCGGGCAGGCCCAGGCCGGCGAAGGGCCGGCGGCTCACGGTCTGTTCGCCGCAGACCCCCACCAGCCGCAGCGGCTGGGGTATCCCCAGGGGCGGCAGCCGGGCGGCCAGGGCGGGGCTGAGGAACAGCCCCTCGGCGCCGGTGTCCGCCAGGGCGGGGATCACGCCCCGTTCGCCGCGCAGATGGACCAGGGGCACACCCCGATGCAGCCGCAGCGGCAGCCCCAGGGCGGGAGCCCCCGCCTGCGCGGCCGCCCGCAGCGCCGCTGGCCCGAGCGCCAGCTGGCCGGCGCGGGGATCCACCCACACCGGCAGCCGCCGCAGGCTGGGCACTCCGAGCACCCCATCCACCCCCGGCGGCAGGGCGGCGATCGGCAGCAGCAGCGCCTCCACCCCCTCCAGTCGCAGGCCGCCCAGGGTGAGCGGCGGCAGGGCGGTGCGCCGGGGCTGGGGGAGATCGCAATCGTCGCCGCCGCCGGCCAGGCCGGCGGACCGGGGGGGCAGGGGCTGGCTCGCCAGCGCCAGCCGGCGGGCCAGGGCGGGGGTCACCATCGTCGAGGAAGCGCCGGTGTCGAGCAGCAACCGCACCACCGTGGCGCCGCTGCGGAAACTGAGCACCGGCGTGTCGCCCCCCGCCGCCCGCTCCAGGGGCAGCAGGGCGCCGCCGGTGGCCTGACCGCCGGAGAGGGGCGCCCCCTGCAGCTGGATGAGGGCCGCGATCAGCATGGCTCAGGGCTCCCGATGAATCGCCAGGGCCGCCAGCACGCCCCCCAGGAAGCCGGAGGCATGGCCGATCCAGCTCACCCCGGGCGGGGTGAGGAAGGGGAGCAGGCTGGGCAGCACGCCGCCGTAGGCCACCAGACAGAAGGCGGAGAGGGCCAGCGAGCTGGGCCGCTTCTCCAGCCAGCCGATCAGCAGCAGGTAGCCGAGCAGGCCGTAGTTGACGCCGGAGAGGCCATGGCTGCCCACCGGCCAGAACAGCCACACCGGGATCGCCGTCAGCAGCACCCCCAGCCAGACCGCCAGGTAATCGCGGCGCCCCTGCAGCAGCACCAGCCAGGAGAGGGGCAGGAACCAGAGGCTGTTGGCCAGCAGATGGCCGAAGCCGGAATGGCTGAAGGGGGCGGTCAACACCCCGAGGAAGGGGCCACCCCGCACCATCGGCAGGTTGAAGGTGCCAGCGAAGACCAGCTGGTCGATCACCTCCAGGCCCCAGGGCAGCGCCAGGATCAGCAGCGGCAGGGCCGCGTTGCCGCCGAGGCGGGCCAGCACTGGCGGAATGGGGCGGGCGGGCGGTCCGGCCATGGCCAGGCGCAGCCTGAAATTCGAGCCTGATCATCCTGGCGGCTGGGCCCATTCGTCTGTGGCAAGCTGACGCGTCCGGGCCCGTCCCGTCTCCGTCGTGGTCGACGCCTTCCCCCGCTGGGCTCCCCGCCGCTTCGCCTGCTCCCACATCGAAGCGTTCGAGGGGCTCCTGCGGCAGGTGGGTCTCGATCTGGAGCTGGTGCAGATCCGCCCCGGCCCCTTCCGGGCGGAGGGGGTGGTGGTGCCCCTGGAGCACATGCAGGTGCTGCATCTGAGGCTCGCGCGGCCGGTGCTGGCGATCGGGGCCAAACCCCAGCACTGCTTCGCCTTCGGCCTCTCCCTGGCGCCGATCGCCCCCGGCCCGGTGGGGCTGCAGGCCCATGGGCTGGAGCTGCCCGAGCAGGCGATCTACGGCCTGGACCCCTTCCGGGAGGTGCACCTGGTCACCCCCGAGCGCTATGGCCTGGCCCTGCTGCGCATCGATCGCCGCCAGCTGCTGGAGCAGGCCGAGGGGCTCGGTTGCCCCGACCTGGAACGGCCGCTGGTGCGCCACAACTGGGTTCCGCTCGATCCCTGTCGCCTTGACGATCTGCGCGGCTTCCTGAACACCCTGTTCCGCCTGGCGCTGGAGCAACCGCTGCTGCTCGCCAGCCTGGAGCAGCAGCGGCGCCTGGCGGCGGATCTCATTCCCCTGCTGCTCGATGCCCTGGTGGACGGCCTGGAGCGCCGATCCGGCCGTGAGCGCGAACCCGCCCGCATCGACCTGGTGAAGCTGGTGGAGAGCTGGGCGCGCGAGAATCCCAGCCAGCCCATCACCCTCGAGGATCTCTGCACGCGGGTGTACAGCAGCCGCCGCAGCCTGATGCGCGGCTTCCGCGAGCACCTGGGCATGGGTCCGATGGCCTACCTCAAGCTCCGCCGGCTGCATGGGGTGCACGCCCAGCTGTTGCGCCAGGAGAACGGCAGCGTGCGCATCCAGGATCTGGCCGCCCAGTGGGGCTTCCACAACGCCGGTCACTTCGCCCGCGATTACCGCGCCCTGTTCGGGGAGCAACCCCGCGAAACCCTGCGGCGCCTCAGCCGGGGGGAAGGCTCACCAGCAGCAGCCCCCACAGCGGAACCGTGACCAGGGCCGCCAAGGTGCTCCAGAGCACCAGGGCCGCCGCGGGCGCCGCCTCCCCCCGCCGGCCCCGCGCCTCCGCCGCCTCGCCGATCAGCAGCACGGAAATCGCCGTGGGCGCGGCGGCCTGGAGCACCACCGCATCGCCCACCAGCTCGGGAAGGGGCAGCAGGGCGGTGACCAGCAGCAGCAGGGAGGGAAGGACCAGCAATTTGCAGGCCATGGCCAGAACCAGGCCGCCGCTGGCTGCGCCGACGCGCCCCGCCTGGCCTGCGCTGAGCAGCACCCCCAGCCGCATGCCCACCAGCGTCAACGCCAGCAGCAGCACCCCGCGGGCCGGCCACCAGAGCAGGGCCGCCAGGCTCTGGTGCCAGGGGGTGAGCTGCACCAGCAGGGCCAGCAGCAGGCCGCGGCTGGCGGGGCTGGCCAGGGCGGCGGCCAGCAGCGGCCGCGGGCGGGCGGGGCTGCCCTCCACCAGCAGGGGACCGACACTCCAGGTCACCAGCGTGCCCACCAGGTCGTAGCTGATGGTGTGGGCGAGGGCGGCGGCAGGCAGCAGGGCGAGGGCCGCCGGCAGTCCCCAGTAGGCGGTGTTGCCCATGACGCTGCCCAGCTGCAGGGTGCCCGCCGCCAGGCGTTGACGCAGGGGTGGCAGCAGGCGGATCAGCAGCAGGCCGCCGCCGCTGGCGCTGGCCGCCAGGCCCGCGGCCAGCGCCAGATCCCGATGCAGACCGGCGCGCAGCAGCAGGCCCACCATCGAGATCGGCACGCCCCAGTGCACCAGGGGCGGCGCCAGGCGCGCCGGCAGCCCGGGTCGCCAGCGCCCCAGGCCGAGGCCGAGCAGCAGGCAGGGCAGCAACTCGACCGCGAAGCGCAGCACCGCGGAGCTCCGAAGGACGACATCCTCCCCCTCCGGCGGCCCGAAGGCCCCGGCTTGCCGGCGGCGCTCGCGCGGCG
>JBIKTO010000061.1:0-8998 GCA_044348065.1 Cyanobium sp. | reverse complement strand
CGCCGCTGAGGCCATGGCCGCTGAAGCCTCGGCTGCTGAAGCCTCGGCCGCCGACACTGCCGCCCCCCCTGAGCAGGAGCCGGACGCGGCGCCCGAGGCCTGAGCTCCGGTCATGAGCGCGCCTCGGCCCCGGGTTCTCTCCGGCGTTCAGCCCACCGGTGCCCTGCACCTAGGCAACTGGCTGGGTGCCATCCGCAACTGGGTCGACCTGCAGGAGAGCCACGACACCTTCTTCTGCGTCGTGGATCTGCACGCGATCACCGTGCCCCACGATCCGGCCCGCCTGGCGGAGGACACCCTCACCACGGCGGCCCTGTATCTGGCCTGCGGCATCGATCCGGACCGCTCCACCGTCTTTGTTCAAAGCCATGTGAGCGCCCACAGCGAGCTCTGCTGGCTGCTGAACTGCGTCACGCCGCTGAACTGGCTGGAGCGGATGATCCAGTTCAAGGAGAAGGCCCTGCGCCAGGGAGCGGACGTGTCCACCGGCCTGCTCGACTACCCGGTGCTGATGGCGGCCGACATCCTTCTCTATGACGCCGATCGGGTGCCGGTGGGCGAAGACCAGAAGCAGCACCTCGAGCTGGCCCGCGACATCGCCCAGCAGCGCATCAACGCCCGCTTCGGCGGCCGGGATGCCGCCGGCGAACCGGTGGCGATCCTCAAGGTGCCCGAGCCGCTGATCCTGCGGGAGGGGGCCCGGGTGATGAGCCTGGCCGATGGCCGCAGCAAGATGAGCAAGAGCGATCCCCATGAGGGATCGCGCATCACCCTGCTCGATCCGCCGGAGCTGATCGCCCGCAAGATCAAGCGCGCCAAGACCGATCCGGTGATCGGCCTGGAGTTCGGCAACCCGGAGCGCCCCGAGGCCGACAACCTGCTCGGCCTCTACGCCCTGCTGGCTGGCCTGGGACGCGAGCAGGCCGCCGAGGAGTGCGCGGCGATGGGCTGGGGGCAGTTCAAGCCGCTGCTGGCTGAGGTGGTGATCGAGGCGCTGCGGCCGATCCAGGAGCGCTACGCCACCTGGCGCGCCGATCCGGCCGCCCTGGAGGAGGTGCTGGGGCAGGGGCGGCGGCGGGCCGAGGCCGTGGCGGCCCAGACCCTGGCCCGGGTGCGGGACGCCCTGGGCTTTCTGCCGCCCCGCTGAGGGGGCCCGGGGATGGCCCAGCCTTCTGAACGTTGCCCTGGCCATTGATCAGTGGCGCTGATCTGTTGCGGTCGTCTCAGTCGCAACTCCCACCGCGACCCAGAGCTGTGACGTGTGGGCGGGAGCTCCGTTCCGGTGAGGGTTTGCACACGTTTTGATCCCCGCCGCTGGCCGCGCAGCACAGGCGGCCGGGATTGTCCAGGGCGGCTGCCGGGGGGGTGGTGCCCGGTGCGG
This sequence comes from Cyanobium sp., assembly GCA_044348065.1. Lineage (GTDB taxonomy): Bacteria > Cyanobacteriota > Cyanobacteriia > PCC-6307 > Cyanobiaceae > Cyanobium. The sequence goes on along the minus strand of JBIKTO010000061.1, from coordinate 7,617 downwards.
GCCGTTGGGCAAGGTCCTCGACAGTCACCGCTTTCCTTCTGCCTTTGCTCCGCCCCCTCCGCGAATTCCTCCACCTGCGTCGCCCCGGTCGCGGCCTCACCCCGCCCCTGGCCCCATCCTCTCTGGCGGCCCTGCTGCTGCTCCTGCCGCTGGCGGTCGCCCAGCCCCGCCAGGGCGACACCAGCGCCACGCTGGCCTCGCTGCCGCCAGCCTCCCTGCCGGAGCTGCGGCTGGAGGCCCAGCCGGGGGCCTATCGGCTCACCCCGGAGCGTCGGGCCCTGCTGAACACGATTCGTTACGCGGAGGGCACCTGGCTGGGCGGCAGCGGCGAGGGCTATCGGGTGCTCTACGGCGGCGGTCGCTTCGCGGATTTCGCGCGCCATCCGGAGGTGGAGGTGAGGCGACGGTATGTGAGCGCGGCGGCCGGGGCCTATCAGTTTCTGCCCCAGACCTGGCGGGCGGCCGCCCGCGAGCTGGGCCTGCCGGATTTCGGGCCCGCCAGCCAGGACCAGGCGGCCCTGCACCTGGTGGAGAAGCGCGGCGCCCTGCTCCGCTTTGATCGGGAGGGCCTGAGCGACACGGTGCTGGCCCGCCTCGCGCCGGAGTGGGCCTCCCTGCCCACCCTGGAGGGCGGCAGCGCCTATGGCCAGCCGGTGCGTTCCAGGGAGGAGCTGCAGGGCTTCTTCCGCCGTGAGCTGGACCGCCAGCGGGAGCTGCGGGCGGGCTAGGAGCCCTTCAGGCCGGCCTGTGGCCCTTCAGGCGGCGGCGCAGGCGGCGGCAGGGGGCGGGGGGCCACCACGTTGCTGCGGACGGAGGCACCGGCGATGTCGCGCAGGGGGGTCAACGTTCTCCAACCACCCGGATCAACGACATGGCCATTGGAGAAGCCGGAGGCGTCGGCGCCGTGGGTCTGACCATCCAGAATCCCATCATCGTAGAAGATCTGTAAGGAAGGATTGGCCATTGGGGGTCAGAGCCGCACCGACTGGGCTGAGCGGGGTCTGAATGGCACTGGGAAGATTGGGGATGGAAGAGAGCGTGGCCTGGTTGCTGGCGGAAACGACGGGAATGTCGCTGCTGCTGGAGCTGATGGCATAGTGCACCAGCTTGTCCTGGTCTGGGCTGGGCGGCGAATCAGGGGCGTTGGTGGTGAGGGTGTTATTGGAAATGAAATGCCAGAAAGCGTTGTCGAAATAGGCGGCGTTGGCTGTGAATCCTGTTCTCGGGCCAGAGTTGGCGAGGCCGATCGTGGCTTTTGTGGCAAGGACCGGCACGGGGATTGAGGGCTTGAAATCGCAGAATCTGAGATTGCCAAGGTAATCCAGGAAGAAAAAGTGGTTTCGAACTGTGTCGAGGGCAAGGCTGTTGGCGTCATCACTCATCGTGTTTGCGCCCACGCCGGTTCTGCATGTGGTGGTATCAGCTGCCGAGAGTGAAAAGCAAACAATTGCTCCTGAGTCAAAAGCTCAAGATCGCTGGGGCTGGCCAGGTTGGTGATGTTGATCTCGCGGATTCTTTGTCTGTCGTCAAGTCCGTAGCCGTAGACGTTCGCCTGTGCGCTTTGGGGTGTTGTCGCACTCGCCAGCAGCAGGGCTCTGGCGCTGAGAAGGCCAATCAGCTCGGAGGCCCTAGCACGAATTGTGTCCATGAGGCAGGTGCAACCCGAGCGGACTTGTCAGCAAAAGAAGATCGTCTCGCCGCTTACAAAATCAGGAGACTCTACTAAAGAAGCAGGAAAAACCTGCGGATGGCTTCCTCAGGGTCAGACCTCAGGGTTCCCGATACACCACCCGGCCGCGCGCATCGTTGCCGACATCGAGCAACTGGGCGTGCAGCAGGCGCTCGATCTCCGCGCTCACCGTGGCGCTATCGATCGAGCGGGGCAGCTCCAGCTCCACCAGGGCGTCGTTGAGGGTGAAGCCCTGGGGGCCGCTCCGCCGGGCCAGCAGCAGCAGCTGGCGCTCCAGGGTGGGGCCCTCCTCCCGCTCCAGCTGGGCCAGGGCCTCCGCCAGCAGCAGGGGCTGGTTGGCCTGCTCCACCATCGCCGGGATCAGCAGCAGGTCCACCAGCTGCCCCAGACCACACAACCCGAAGCTCAATAGCCACAGCAGGCCACTGATCGGCTTGCGGTTGTAGAAGCGCTGCAGGCCGCACACCCCCACCAGGGCCAGGCACCAGAGCAGGTAGCTCACCGCCAGCGAGCGCCGCTCCGCCGGCAGCCGGCGCAGGCCGCTCCGGAGCAGATCGGCGGGGGAGCGGGGCGCGGCTTTCATCGGCGCGGCGGAGTGGGCGGCACGGCCCCAGGCGGGTGGCCTTCAGGCTAGGGAGAGCGACGCTGCGGAATCGATGCGGCCGATGGCCCTGCGTAGGATCAACCCCTCTCACCATGGTTCCGTGACCAGCTTGCCGATCGCCGACCCGGCCCAGCAGCGCGCGCAGGGGATGGGCGGCGACACCGGCGCCACGGCCCCCATCAGCCTGCCGAAGACGAGCGAGAGCCCCCAGCTGCTGCGCATCCGCCATTCGATGAGCCATGTGCTGGCGATGGCGGTGCAGAAGCTCTTCCCCCGCGCCCAGGTCACGATCGGTCCCTGGACCGAAACGGGCTTCTATTACGACTTCGACCATCCCGAACCCTTCACCGAGGCCGATCTCAAGGCCATCAAGAAGGAGATGGGCCGGATCATCGCCCGCAGCCTGCCGCTGGAGCGCATCGAGGTGAGCCGCCAGGAGGCCGAGCGGCGCATCCAGGCCCAGAACGAGCCCTACAAGCTGGAGATCCTGGCCGGCCTGCAGGAGCCGATCACCATCTACACCCTGGGCGACGGCTGGTGGGACCTGTGCGCCGGCCCCCATGTGGCGAACACCTCGGAGCTGGATCCGAAGGCCTTTGAGCTGGAGAGCGTGGCCGGCGCCTACTGGCGGGGCGATGAGAACAACGCCCAGCTGCAGCGCATCTACGGCACCGCCTGGGAAACGCCCGAGCAGCTGGCCGAGCACCAGCGGCGGCGCCAGGAGGCCCTGCGCCGCGACCACCGCCGCATCGGCACCGATCTCGACCTGTTCTCGATTGAGGACGAGGCCGGCGCCGGCCTGGTGTTCTGGCACCCGCGTGGCGCCCGCATGCGGCTGCTGATCGAGGACTTCTGGCGCCAGGCCCACTTCGAGGATGGCTACGAGCTGCTCTACACCCCCCACGTGGCCGACATCGAGCTGTGGCGCACCTCCGGCCACCTCGATTTCTATGCCGAGAGCATGTTCGGCCCGATGCAGGTGGATGAGCGCCAGTTCCAGCTCAAGCCGATGAACTGCCCCTTCCATGTGCTCACCTATGCCGCCCGGCTGCGCTCCTACCGGGAGCTGCCGATCCGCTGGGCCGAGCTGGGCACCGTGTATCGCTACGAACGCCCCGGCGTGATGCATGGCCTGATGCGGGTGCGCGGCTTCACCCAGGACGACGCCCACGTGTTCTGCCTGCCGGAGCAGATCGGCGACGAGATCCTGCGGGTGCTGAACCTCACCGAGCGCATTCTCTCCACCTTTGATTTCCGCAGCTATGAGATCCACCTCTCCACCCGGCCCGCCAAGTCGATCGGCGACGACGCCGTCTGGGAGCTGGCCACCCGCGGCCTGGTGGAGGCGTTGGAGCGCAAGGGGTGGAGCTACAAGCTCGATGAGGGGGGCGGCGCCTTCTACGGCCCCAAGATCGATCTGAAGATCGAGGACGCCATCGGCCGGCTCTGGCAGTGCTCCACGATCCAGCTCGATTTCAACCTGCCCGAGCGTTTCCAGCTGGAATACGTGGCGGCCGATGGCAGTCGTCAGCGGCCGATCATGATCCACCGAGCCATCTTCGGCTCGCTGGAGCGCTTCTTCGGGATCATGACCGAGAACTACGCCGGCGATTTTCCCTTCTGGCTGGCGCCGGAGCAGATCCGCCTGCTGCCGGTCACCGATGAGGTGGTGCCCGTGGTGATGGCGCTGCGGGAGCGGCTGCGGCAGCAGGGGGTGCGCGCCGAGGTGGACGGCAGCGGCGAGCGGCTGGGCAAGCTGATCCGCAAGGGCGAATTGATGAAAATTCCCCTGCTGGCGGTGATTGGCCAACGGGAAGCGGAGCAGGGCACCCTGAGCCTGCGCAGCCGGCCCGGCGGCGATCTGGGCACCATCGCCGCCGAGGCGTTGCTCAAGGCCGCCGTCACGGCCAACGAGCAACGCCTGGCGGAACTGCCGCTCGAGACCGCCTAACGGGAAGGGAAAGAGGCGCCGCTGATCCGGCGCCGCAGGCGTCGCGACCAGCTGAAGGCGGTCGCGATTCCCAGGGCGGGCAACGCTCCGGGCACGGCTTCGTTGACCGGCACGGTGGCTGCCCCGCCGAGATCGCGGAAACCGGGACTGCCGTAGTAGAGCACGTCGCTGAGGCCTAGCTGGCGGGTGCCCGTGGTGTTGTAATTGGGGTTGTCGTAATCGGGGATTTCAAAGTAGACGCCATCGCCATCCAAGGCACTGGCGTTGTAGCCTTGGCAATCACCGGCAACATTGCAGAAGCGTGTGCCGTAGAGTTTGGTGTAGTCGGAATTAAAAGAAAGCTGCAGTCCAGATCCGACAAAGCTGGTGCCAGCGGAATCGAGGGTTTGAATCTCGCCTAGATCCGTGTAGACGGAGTTGTTGGTGTCGCCAAGAGAGTTAAGATTGATCTTGTAGTAATTTCCATTTGTGGTATTTCCGTAGAGGATGCCGCTGTTGGTAATCGCCACATCTCCATAAATTCCGGGTGCGTAAATGGGGCTGTTGTAGTTGCTGAGGTCGTAATTCGTCAGCGAAGTGCCCGTGATCGTGTCGCCGGCTCCGTTGTAGGTGAGTGCCAGTTTTCTGAGGGTCGTGCTAGTTTCATCGCCGTCAAAATACCAGATGGCGTTATTGTAATATGCGGCGTTGGTCGGGATCCGATTGGTCGAGCCCAGAGGCGAGCCGGGGTCTGTTGAAGTGGCCACGGTCTGCAGGGAAGCGGGGCCGGTGCTGTTGCGATTCCAGAAGCGAAGGTCGTAGGTTTGATTCTGGCCCTGCGCCGTGGGGTTGTAGAAGAAGAACAGTTGATCTCGAACCGTGTCGTAGGCAATTCCGTTCGATCCTCTGAGCGTGCCAAGGCCGGTGGCGTTGACGCTGAGCTGCTGATTCAGGAGCGGATTGACCTGAAAAATTGTGTTGTTATTCGCAATTCCGTAGAAAAAGGTTTTGGTGGGATCGGCCTTGGCGGGCTGCGCCAGCACCAGCGAGGAGCAGAGGCAGCCGGAGGCCATCGCGCCGGCGGCAAGGAGGTGAGGGAAGGAAGATCGCATGGCAGGGGGACCAATGGCCGCAAACTAGCCATGGCCTGCGGGAGTGTCAGCCTTGCTGCCGGAAGCGGATGGTGCCAAAGAAAATGTGAACATTCAGCCCCCCTCGCGCAGGCGCTGACTAGGAACCAGCCTGTTTCCCGTGGGCGCTCTGCGTGTCGCCGCCGACCAGCGGGGCCAGCAGCACGGGAGTGCGATTGCGGGAAAATTTTCCACCAACCATCGCTTCTTTTTGCCTTTTTTCGCTTGTTGTTTGGCGGGTGCTCCGGCCTGCCGCTGAGCCCTCGCTCCGGCTTGGTGCGCCACCGGGGAGTGGCACGCCAGACCGCGGCTCCCCTTCTCGTACGGTGAGGGCCACTGCGCCCGCACCCGTCGCCGTGACCTCGACCCTGCTGGCCGGCGACATCGGCGGCACCAAAACCCTCCTGAGCCTCTACAGCTGGGAGGGGGAGGCTCCGCAGCTGCGCTGCAGCGAGCGCTTTCCCTCCGCCGACTGGCCCGATCTCGGCGCGATGGTGCTCCATTTCCTTGAGCGGGCTGATGTTCCGCCCCTCGCCCGACCCGCTGCCGCCTGCTTCGCCGTGGCCGGCCCGGTGCAGGGCGGCCAGGCGCGGCTCACCAACCTCGACTGGCGGCTGAGCGAGGCGGAGCTGGCGCGGGAGTGCGGCATCGAGCGGGTTGAGCTGGTCAACGATTTCGCGGTGCTGATCCACGGCTTGCCCCATCTGCGGCCCGAGCAGCTGGCCACGGTGCGGGAGGGCACGGCGCTGGCGGAGGAACCGCTGCTGATCCTCGGGGCGGGCACGGGGTTGGGGGTGGCCCTGGGCATCCCCACCGCCACCGGCCTGAAGGCCGTGGCCTCGGAGGCGGCCCATGGCGAGTTCGCGCCGCGCAGCGAGGCGGAATGGCAGCTCAAGGTCTGGCTGCGCCAGCACCTGGCCCTGGAGCGGGTGTCGATCGAGCGGGTGGTGAGCGGCACGGGGCTGGGCCACGTGGCCCGCTGGCTGCTGGCCAGCCGTGATCCGCAGGGCCGCCACCCGCTGAGCGCCCTGGCGGGCGCGGAAGGGGCGGATCTGCCGGCGGCGGTGGCGGCGGCGGCGGGCCGGGGCGATCCCCTGGCGGCCGAAGCGCTTGACCTCTGGCTGGCGGCCTACGGCTCGGTGGTGGGGGATCTGGCGCTGGCCTGCCTCAGCGGTGGCGGGATCTGGCTGGCGGGCGGCACCGCCGCCAAGCTGCTGGAGGGGCTGCGGTCGCGTCCCTTTCAGGAGGCCTTCCTGGCCAAGGGCCGGCTGCGCAAGGCGCTCGAATCGATGCCGATCCAGGCGGTGATCGACCCGGCCGTGGGGCCCTTCAGCGCCGCCTGGCGGGCCGTGGAGCTGCTGGGTTGAGGGGCGGCCCCCTGGCTCGGCCGACTGCGAGAGTGGCGATCAGTGAACGTGCTGGCATGGTGCGCCCCCAGATCGGCCAGGGGGTGGTGGTGGACGTCCCCGCCACCACGGCCAACATCGGACCGGGTTTCGACTGCCTTGGCGCCGCCCTGGATCTTGGCAACCGCTTCGCCCTGGATGTGATCGAGGGGGATGGGGAGCGCTTTGATCTGATCATCGAGGGCAGCGAGGGCAGCCACCTGCGCGGCGGCCCCGACAACCTCGTGTATCGCGCCGCCCAGCGGGTGTGGCGCGAGGCCGGGGCCGAAGCGGTGGCCCTGCGGGCGCGCGTGGAGCTGGCGGTGCCGCCGGCCCGGGGCCTGGGCAGCAGCGCCACCGCGATCGTGGCCGGCCTGGTAGGCGCCAATGCCCTGATGGGGGAGCCGCTCAGCCGCGAGAAGCTGCTGGAGCTGGCGATCGAGCTGGAGGGCCACCCCGACAACGTGGTGCCTTCCCTGGTGGGGGGGCTGTGCCTGACGGCGCGGGCCGCTTCCCAGCGCTGGCGCGTGCTGCGCTGTGAATGGTCGGAGGCGGTGAAGGCGGTGGTGGCGATCCCCGGCATCCGGCTGAGCACCAGCGATGCGCGGCGGGCGATGCCCCGCAGCATTCCGATCCAGGACGCCGTGCTCAACCTCGGGGCCCTCACCCTGCTGCTGCAGGGCCTGCGCACGGGCAATGGGGACCTGATCAGCGATGGCATGCACGACCGCATCCACGAGCCCTACCGCTGGGGGCTGATTCAGGGGGGCCGGGCGACGCGGGAGGCGGCGTTGGCGGCGGGGGCCTGGGGCTGCGTGATCAGCGGTGCCGGTCCTTCGCTGTTGGCCCTTGGCCCGGCGGAGACGGCGGTGGCGGTG
>JBIKTO010000060.1:0-9007 GCA_044348065.1 Cyanobium sp. | reverse complement strand
CACCCCGGCCAAGTCCACCACCACGAAGGGCGGCGATGGGGGCGACGTGAAGGTGAGCGCCGCCGAGCGTCCCCGCAGCCGCATGGCGCTTGAGGTGTGCGTGCCGGGCGGCCGCTGCCAGGCCAGCTACGAGAGCGCCCTGGAGAAGCTGAGTCGCAGCGTGCGGCTACCCGGATTCCGCAAGGGCAAGGTGCCACGCCCGGTGCTGCTCCAGCAGATCGGCCCCCTGCGCATCCGCGCCACCGCCCTGGAGGATCTGGTGGACAGCGCCTTCCGCGACGCCCTGTCCCAGGTGGAGATCGCCGCCCTGGGGCGTCCCGAGCTCACCGAGGGCTTCGAGACGGTGCTGGAGCGCTTTGAGCCTGGCCAGGAGCTCACCTTCACCCTGGAACTCGACGTGCAGCCCACCCCCACGCTCAAGGCCACCCGTGGCCTGAAGGCCGAGATGGAGCCGGTGGTGCACGATCCGGGCCGGGTGGATGAGCTGATTGAGCAGTCGCGCCGTCAGCTCGCCACCCTGGTGCCCGTGGAGGACCGGGGCGCCGCCAGCGGCGATGTGGCCCAGGTGGGCTTCCAGGGCAGCTTCAGCGACAGCGGCGAGCCGATCGAGGGCGGCAGCAGCGACGGCATGGAGGTGGAGCTGGAGGAGGGGCGCATGATCCCCGGCTTCGTGGAGGGGATCCTGGGCATGAAGCCGGGCGAGAGCCGCACGGTGACCTGCAGCTTCCCGGAGTCATACCCGCAGCAGGAGGCGGCGGGCCGCCCCGCCTCGTTCGAAATCACCCTGCTCGACCTCAAGACCCGCGAACTGCCCGACCTCGACGACGCCTTCGCCCGCCAGGCCAGCGACAAGGAGACCCTGGCGGAGCTGCGGGCCGATCTGGAAACGCGCCTGCGCGAGGACCACGAGCGGCGACAGAAGGCCAGCCGCCAGGACGCCCTGCTGGAGGCCCTGGTGGAGCAGCTGGAGGTGGAGCTGCCGGAGACGCTGGTGCAGCGGGAGATCCGCGACCTGGTGGAGCGAACCGCCGGCCAGATCGCCCAGCAGGGGATGGACGTGCGCAAGCTGTTCACCCCGGATCTGGTCCGTTCCCTGATGGACACCTCACGGCCGGAGGCGGAGGCGCGCCTGCGGCGCAGCCTCGCCCTGCAGGCCCTGGCGGGGGCCGAGGCGATCGAGGTGGCGGCGGCCGACCTGGAGAGCAAGCTGCAGGAGGTGCGCCGCGACCTCAGCGAGGGGGCCCAGATCGACCCCGACCGGCTGCGGGGCGCCGTGGCCGACGACCTGCTGCGCGAGAAGCTGCTCGCCTGGCTGGACGAGCACAGCACGGTGAGCGAGCGGACGCCGGCGGCCGCCGGCGAGGCCCCCAAACCCACCAAAGCCGGCGCGGGCAAGGCGGCAAAACCGAAGAAGGACGCCGCCGGGGCCGACGCCGGAGCGGAGCCCATAGATTGATGGCACCTCCTTCGGCTTCCCCCCGCAACCGCGTGACCGACGCCCCCTTCCTGCCTGGCCGCCCGGATCCGGGCGGAATTCGCCCCCATCCGGTGCAGAACCTCTGGGGCGGTCCGCTCCCCTGGGCCGCCATCCCGTCCGCGGCACCGGGGGTGCTGCCCACCGTGGTGGAACAGTCGGGCCGGGGCGACCGGGCCTTCGACATCTACTCCCGCCTGCTGCGGGAACGGATCATCTTCCTGGGCACCGGCATCGACGACCAGGTGGCCGATGCCCTGGTGGCCCAGCTGCTGTTCCTTGAGGCGGAGGACCCGGAAAAGGACATTCAGATCTACATCAACTCACCGGGGGGCTCGGTGACCGCCGGGCTGGCGATCTACGACACCATGCAGCAGGTGAGCCCCGACGTGGTCACCATCTGCTACGGCCTGGCCGCCAGCATGGGTGCCTTTCTGCTCACGGGCGGCAGCCGGGGCAAGCGCCTGGCCCTGCCCAACGCCCGGATCATGATCCACCAGCCCCTCGGCGGCGCCCAGGGCCAGGCGGTGGACATCGAGATCCAGGCCAAGGAGATCCTCTTCCTCAAGGACACCCTCAACACCCTGATGGCCGAGCACACCGGCCAGCCGCTCGAAAAAATTGCGGAAGATACCGATCGCGACTACTACCTTTCCCCGGCAGAGGCGGTTGAATACGGACTGATTGACCGGGTGGTGAGCGACGTCCCCATCGCCGCCGCCGCCTCCACCGACGCCTGACCTGTCGGACCCCGCCGGCTCCCGCCCCGCCCCTCCGGATCCCGCCGTCTCGGGTTTGATCCTTAAGGAGTGGGCAAAAGCCGTCGGTTCGGGTCAATCCTGGGGATCGGATCCCCCCGTTCCCGACACCAGCCGGTCGCCCTGCCGCTCCGCTCCCGCCGATGGCCAAGTTCGATGCCCACCTGAAGTGCTCGTTCTGCGGCAAGTCGCAGGAACAGGTGCGCAAGCTGATCGCCGGGCCCGGGGTCTACATCTGCGACGAGTGCATCGATCTCTGCAACGAGATTCTCGACGAGGAGTTGGTGGAAGGCCACAGCGCCCCCCCGGGCCACCGCCAGACCCCCGACCACAGCCGCCGCCAGCCGGTCAAGAAGAGTTCCAAGCCGGCGCCCACCCTCGCCTCGATCCCGAAACCCGACCAGATCAAGACGTTTCTCGACCGCCAGGTGGTGGGCCAGGAGCAGGCCAAGAAGGTGCTTTCCGTGGCCGTTTACAACCACTACAAGCGGCTTGCCTGGCAGGGTGATGGCAAGGGCGAGACCGACCAGACCGCCACCCGCCTGCACAAGTCGAACATCCTGCTGATCGGCCCCACGGGCTGCGGCAAGACCCTGCTGGCCCAGTCGCTGGCGGAGATGCTGGATGTGCCGTTCGCCGTCGCCGACGCCACCACCCTCACCGAAGCGGGTTACGTGGGTGAGGACGTGGAGAACATCCTGTTGCGACTGCTGCAGAAGGCCGACCTGGACGTGGAGCAGGCGCAGCGCGGCATCATCTACATCGACGAGATCGACAAAATCGCCCGCAAGAGCGAAAACCCCTCGATCACCCGCGACGTTTCCGGCGAGGGGGTGCAGCAGGCCCTGCTCAAGATGCTGGAGGGAACGGTGGCCAACGTGCCCCCCCAGGGAGGCCGCAAGCATCCTTATCAGGACTGCATCCAGATCGACACCAGCCAGATCCTGTTCATCTGCGGCGGCGCCTTCGTGGGCCTGGAGGACATCGTGCAGAAGCGGATGGGCCGCAACGCGATCGGCTTCCTGCCCAGCGGCGACGCCCCCTCCCGGCCCCGCGGCGGCAAGGACCGCCATACGGCGGAGGTGCTGCGCCATCTCGAACCGGACGACCTGGTGCGCTACGGGCTGATCCCGGAGTTCATCGGCCGGCTGCCGGTGGCCGCCGTGCTCGAGCCGCTCGACACCCGCGCCCTGGAAGCCATCCTCACGGAGCCCCGCGACGCCCTGGTCAAGCAGTTCCAGACGCTGCTGAGCATGGACGACGTGCGCCTCGATTTCGAGGCCGGCGCCGTCGAGGCGATCGCCGAGGAGGCCCACCGGCGCAAGACCGGGGCCCGCGCTCTGCGGGGCATCGTCGAGGAACTGATGCTGGAGCTGATGTACGACCTGCCCACCCGCCGCGACATCAAGTCCTTCACGATCACCCGCGACCTCGTGGAGCAGCGCAGCCGGGCCAAGGTGGTGCCGATCCCCGGCAGCCAGCACGAGAACGAGCGGGACGCCCAGGCCTCCGCCTGAGCGGCAGCCAGGTCTGGCCGATCACGGGTCGGGCAATCCCCACCCCCCCGGGCCGGGGGTCGGCGCGAAGCTGAACCGTGCCTCCCACCTCCGCCTCTTGGCCGCCGCCGACCATCTCCAGGCCCCCCGCCAGCACGGCCTGTTCAACCACCACGGCATCGACCTGGGGGACGGCACGGTGGCCCATTACCTGGAGGGGCGGGAGATCCTGCGCAGCCCCCTGGAGGAATTCAGCCGCGGGCAGCCGATCACCCCTGTGGAATACCCCGAGGGTGGCTGCTCGCCGGTGGGGGTGACCCTGCGGCGGGCGATGGGCCGGCTGGGGGAGCAGAACTACAACCTGCTGTTCAACAACTGCGAGCACTTCGCCCACTGGTGCAAGACGGGCCGGCACCGCAGCTCCCAGGTGGAGGACTGGCTGCACACGGGCAGCCTCGGCGCCCTGGCCCTGGGGCAGTTCGTGCCGGCGGCCCTGCTCACCGGCGCCCGGGTGCTGCTGCGCCAGGGGATCGAGGACCAGCACCTGGAGAGGGGCCGGGAGCTGGCCCTGCGCACGATCGAGCAGCTCGACGGCCTGCGGCGCTCGCTGCAGGAGCGGCTGGAGGAGGAGCTGGCGCGGGCGGAACTGCGCTGGGGAAGCGAGAGCCAGGAGAGCGACCGCCAGTTCCTGCGGCTGCGCCAGGCCGCCCAGGGGCTGGCGGATCAACTGAGCCAGGTGGAGGAGATGGAGGCCCGGCTGGAGCGACTGCTCGAGTCCGGCGGAGGCCGGTAGCCTGATCGCTCGCTCCTCCGTCCCGCCCCGGCGAGGCGCCCCGCAACCGTCGCGCATGGGACAGGCCTACCAGCCCCTCCATCACAAGTACCGGCCGCAGCGGTTCGACCAGCTGGTGGGTCAGGAGGCGATCGCCGTGACCCTGGCCAACGCCCTGAAGCGGGATCGCATCGCGCCGGCCTACCTGTTCAGCGGCCCACGCGGCACCGGCAAGACCTCCAGCGCCCGCATCCTGGCCCGCTCCCTGAACTGCGTGGCGGGGGATGGGCCGACGCCGGAGCCCTGCGGCCGGTGCGACCTGTGCGTGGCGATCGCGGCCGGCTCCGCCATGGACGTGATCGAGATCGACGCGGCCTCCAACACCGGCGTCGACAACATCCGCGAACTGATCGAGCGCTCACGCTTCGCGCCGGTGCAGGCGCGCTGGAAGGTGTACGTGATCGACGAGTGCCACATGCTCTCGACGGCGGCCTTCAACGCCCTGCTCAAGACGCTGGAGGAACCACCGCCGCGGGTGGTGTTCGTGCTGGCCACCACCGACCCGCAGCGGGTGCTGCCCACGATCCTCTCCCGCTGCCAGCGCTTCGACTTCCGCCGCATCCCCCAGGAGGCGCTGGAGGGCCACCTGCGCTGGATCGCCGAACAGGAGGGTATCGGCATCTCGGAGGCGGCGCTGCATGTGGTGGCCCAGCGGGCCCAGGGGGGCCTGCGGGACGCTGAGAGCCTGCTCGACCAGCTCAGCCTGCTGCCGCCACCGGTCGAGGCCACGGCGGTGTGGGAGCTGCTGGGGGCGGTCCCGGAGGAGGAGCTGCTGGCCCTGGCGGAGGCGATGGCCGCGGCCGAGCCGCTGGCGGTGGTGGAGGCCAGCCGGGGCCTGCTGGAGCGGGGGCGGGAGCCCGCCGCGGTGCTGCAGGGTCTGGCCGGGATCCTGCGCGACCTGCTGCTCGCCGGCGTGGCCCCGGACCGGCTGGAGCTGACGGCGGTCTCGCCGGCCCTGCGCCCCCGCCTGCCGGAGCTGGCGCGGCGGATCGGCAAGGATCGGCTGCTGCGCTGGCAGGCCCAGCTGCGGGGCAGCGAGCAGCAGTTGCGGCACAGCGTGCAGCCCCGCCTCTGGCTGGAGGTGCTGCTGCTCGGGCTGCTGGCCGAACCGGCGGTGGCCCTGCCCCGGGCGGTGAAGGAGCCGGCCCCGGCGGCCGCACCGGCGGCACCCCCCGCGGAGATCCGGGTCCCTGTCGCCGCGGTCGCTCCCGCGGTGACCGCGCCTCCGGTGGCGCCTCCGGTGGCGCCGACGGTGGCGCCGACGGCGGGCGCTGGTCCGGACCTGGGCGAACTCTGGCAGCAGATCCTGGCCGGCCTGGAACTGCCCTCCACCCGCATGCTTCTGGCCCAGCAGGCCCAGTTGGTGCGGCTGGATGAGCGGCGGGCGGTGGTGCGGGTCTCGGGCACCTGGATGGCGATGGTGCAGAGCCGCCTGCCCCTGCTGGAGAAGGCGGTGGCCTCCGCCCTGGGGGGCTCGCGCCAACTTCAGCTGGAGAGCGGTGGCGATCCCCCGACCGGGGAACGAGCCAGCGCCGTCGTCCCCCTGGAGCCGGTGATCCCGGCGCCGACGATCGCAGCGGACTCACCTGCCACTCCCGCCCCCGCAGTACCCGCCCCGCCGCCCGCCGCCGCCCCTCCGGCCCCTTCGCCGCCCGCCGCGGCCCCACCAGCCCCTTCGCCGGCAGCCGTGGCATCACCACCCCCAGCGGCGCCATCACCTCTGGAGGAGCGGGCGCGGCGGCTGGCCGACTTCTTCAACGGCGAGGTGATCGAGGGGCTCGAGGATGAGGTGGCCTGACGGCCGGATCCGTCAGGCCTGACCGCCACCGGCGGCCAGCTCGCCCTCCGTTTCGGCCGCGAGATCCTCAGGCTCCTCCAGATCGCCGAGGTGGAGGGTTTTGGCCCACACCAGCCGCTTCGGCAGCAGGGCCATGCGCACGGTCACCCAGGGGATCACCACAAACCAGTGGGTGAGGTAAAGAATGCCGAGGGCGACGTTGAACGGGGTCATCACCGGCAGCACCGGCCCGCCCCGGGCCCGCCGGCAGCCGCCCACCATGGCCAGGGCGGAGGAGGCGAAGGCCACGATCGAGAAGGGCCACATCAGGGGCGGCGTGCCGCTGAGCAGCACCCCGAGCAGGTCGGCGACCGCCAGCAGGGGCATCGCGTACTGGAGCAGGCCGAAGGCGAGCAGGTCGAAGGTCTGGAAGGGGGTCAGCCGGTCGGATCCGAAACCGAAACCGTGGTCGAGGAAGCGCTGCAGCCCGCCCTCGGCCCAGCGCTGACGCTGGCGCCAGAGGGCCCGCCAACCCAGCACCCCCTCCTCCCCCACCGGGGGATCCCAGAGCACACCGATCGGATGGCCCGCCAGCACGAGCCGCAGGCTCAGATCGAGGTCGTCGGTGAGGGTGGATTCGTTGAAGCCACCGCAGGCCAGCACCGCCTCACGGCGCAGCAGCTGGCCGTTGCCGCGCAGTTCGCCAACCCCGCCGCGAGCGAGTCGGCCCTCCTGGAGCAGGGCGTCGAAGGCCATCTCCATGGCCTGTGCGCGGGTCAGCAGATTCACCGAGGCGTTGACCACCGCTTTGCGCAGCTGCACGGCATCCCAGGGGCCGGCTTCGGCGAAGGGGATCAGGCGCTCGAGCGTGTCGGGCTGGAGATCGGCGTCAGCGTCGAGCACCAGGAGCCAGTGGCCCTCGAGCTCCCGCAGGACGCGGTTGAGGGCACCGGACTTGCCGCCCCCTGCATCCCGGGGGCGGCGCAACACCCGCAGCAACGGCCAGCGGGGCTGCAGCTCGGCGAGCACCTCGGGGGTGCGGTCCTCGCTGCCGTCATCGATCACCCAGAGCCGCAGCCGGCCCTCCGGCCAGCGCAGGGCCGCCACCCGCTCCACCAGCCGGGCGATCACCGCCTGCTCGTCCCGGGCCGCCACCACCACATCGATGGCGGGCAGCGAGCCGGCGGCGCCGGGCTCGCTGCCCGCCGGGGCGGTGGCGGTGCCCAGCGTGGCGTCCGGCAGGGGGCTGGCCAGCCCGCGCAGCACGGTCAGCAGACCATGACCGCCCAGAAGCACGGCCAGGACGCCGCCGGGCAGCAGGCGGGTGGCGGGGCCGAGGGCGTGGGGGGCCATGCCCGCGACGGCGCAGCCCACCAGAAACAGGGCGGCCTTGAGGCGCCGGCGATCGGTGCTGCTGCCGCCGGCGTTCATGACAATCCCGGAAGTGAGTGAACTTTAAGGGGCGCCTCCCGGAAGGCGCAGGGATTGCAGCTCCGTGCCCGGGTAGTAGTGGCCAAGAATCCGGTCGGTGCTCCAGCCGCGCCGGCCCAGATCGATCGCC
This sequence comes from Cyanobium sp., assembly GCA_044348065.1. GTDB lineage: Bacteria > Cyanobacteriota > Cyanobacteriia > PCC-6307 > Cyanobiaceae > Cyanobium. The sequence goes on along the minus strand of JBIKTO010000060.1, from coordinate 1,109 downwards.
CCGGCCTGGGAGAGTCCGGCCCCGTGGCCGAAGCCACCCCCCTCCAGCAGCCAGCCGCCCGCCGCGGCGCCGCGGACGGTGAACAGGGTGCTGGGCAACTGGCGGAAGGTGCGGCGGATGGCGTCCCGACGCAGCTCCAGGGAGCCCTGGGCGCCGACGATGCGCAGGCTCACCACCCGGCCGCTGGCGCCGCGCTCGACCACCTCCAGCCGCTGCACCGCCCCGAGCCGAGCCGCCTGCCCCGCCAGGGCCGTCGTCACCGCGGCGGGGGAGAGCAGGCGCTGCCAGCGGAAGCGGGGGTGGTCACTGCCGTAGGCCGCCCCGCCCTCGCGCAGAAGACTGGCCAGGCCAGCCGGGGCCAGAGGCAGCGGCCAGCGGGAGGCGAAGGCCGGCGGACCATCCAGGGCCGGGCGCAGGTAGGGGAGGGCGGACCCGGACCAGACCTCTTCAAAACCGGCGGAGACGCCGCCGTTGCTGGCGTGATACACCGCGTGGATCGGTTCCCCCCGCCAGACCAGCACCTGGCCGCGGCTGGCGGCGATCGCCTGGCGCACCGGGGCGCCGGCCTGGCGGGGATCGCTGTACACCTGGCACTGGGTGTCGGCGCAGAGGTGATAGCCATCCACCACGAAGCGGTGGCGGTTGCGCACCGCCCAGGTGCGGGCCAGAACGGCCTGGGCCTCCAGGGCGGCCGACGGGGACGCCGCGCCGATCTCATGGGGCACCACCCCCTCCAGGTAGCGTTCCAGGGGCACCTCCTCCACCAGGGACCAGCTGCCGTGGGCATCGGCCTGGAGCCGGAACGGGCCGGCGTAGACCCCGTTCCGCCAGGCCAGCCCGGCCGGGGCGACCAGCCGCAGCGGTCCTTCGAGCGCCACTGCGCCGGTGGGGCGGCGCAGCTCCAGGATGAGGCGGTCGCGGGGACGCTCCTCCACCAGTCGGGTGGCCACGCCCGCGGGGGGCGTCAGCCCCGGGCTGGCCCAGATCTCCCAGTCCCGGGAGCGGGCGATGCGCACCTCGCCGCCCGCGGTCGGCCAGGCGCGGGCGGCCTGCTCGGCGCTCTCGAAGCTGGGGAAGGGTCCCTGCACCTGCCGGCGAATCAGGATCGG
>JBIKTO010000419.1:0-2888 GCA_044348065.1 Cyanobium sp. | reverse complement strand
GAAGGTATTTGCAAAACCGCCAATACCTACCGCAGGCCGCCGGCTAGCCAGGCAACAGGAGGCATGGCCTCCTCCCCCAGCGAACACGAGATCCAGCAGCGCATCGCCTGGCCTGTGGCCGCGGCGCGGTGCGGCTCTGGCGCAACAACACCGGCGCCCTGGTCGACCAGCAAGGGCGCTTCGTGCGCTTTGGGCTCTGCAAGGGCAGCAGCGACCTGATCGGGCTACGGGCCCTGGAGATCACGCCAGAGCTGGTCGGCCAGCGGCTCGCCCAGTTCGTCGCCCTGGGGATAAAGACGAGCTCCGGAACTGTCAGCCAGGAGCAGCAGGCGTTTCTGCGCCTCGTGCAGGAGCTTGGCGGAGTGGCGGCCGTGTGTCGCTCGATCGAGCAGGCCCGGGCGGTCCTGGACATCGGGCCTGCGGGAGGGCCAAGCGAATGAACAGGCCCGAACTCCGCAGGCAGCTGCAGGCCTTGGCCCGTCGCCATCCCGGCATCCACCCCTACACGCTGGCCCTGCGCTTCCAGGCCCAGACGGGCCGGGCTCTCACCGGCCAACAGGTCAAGCAGCTCTTGGCCGAGCCAGGAAACCACCAAAAGCAGGCTGCCAAGCTGTAACAAGCTCTGGCTTGCATTGCCAAGCAGCACTTAAGATTGGGCTATGGTACAAGCAAAAAAGCCCGTCAAACGCACCTACCAGGCCGTCCTCGACTGGCAGGACGATTCCCGCAAAGCCTTCGGGAAGATGCTGCTCAACTGGCGGCGCCGTAACGGCTGGACCCAGTACACCGCCTGCGAATGGGGCACGGAGGCCGAGTTTGAGGTGATCTCCTACGGCAACCTCTCGGTGATCGAGCAGGGAAAGGCCGGTGAACTGCGCCAGAAGGCATTCTTCCAGCTCGAGGAGCTCAACCGTCGCCTGGAGGAGAAGGACTGGGGACCGGTCAAGTCCCAGCGGTTGAAGGACCAGCTGAAGGATGCGGAGCCCCTGCGCGGCGATGACGACAAGCTCTGGGATGCCGTGGACTTCTGGAGCTGCTACATCGGCTATGTGCCGGTGCCCAGGGCCTTTCAAGCAGCACCCGCGCCAACCCTGACGTCAAAGCGCGCCGAGGAGATCTGTCAGAAATGGCGCCAGCACGTGCGCCGCGTAATCAAGGAAGGCGGTCTCGACGTCACCCAAACCCTGGAGCAACTGGTCAAGAGTGCACCGAAGGAGCACCAGAAGCGTTTCTCGGAAGTGCTGGCCATCGACGACTACAGCTCGGTTGAGCTGGCTCAGCTCTGGGTGGATGGCGAGGAGTTCCTGCCCGAACAGTGGATCAGCGCCTGGGAGCAGACGGCGCTGACCACCTAGGAGGCCTGCCCAGACAGGGGCCGTCCACAACCCGGACGATCCCGAGGGCGAGCAAGGGTTGCGCCTAGCGTTAGCTAGCCGCTAAGCTCAGGCCAGCGGGCACAAGCCCGGCTCTCAGTTGCCATGACCCAATCCCCCGCGCGCGCAGGCGCGCCAACCGACGCTCTTGAGCTGCTCGACGAAAAGGGCGGTGCCGAGCGCGCTCTCACCGCCGCCCTGGCCTCCTTCCAGGAACAGGTGCAGGCCGTTGCATCCCTTGATCTGGCTGCCGTGGTCGAAGCAGCCAGGCCAGCCTTAGCCTCAGGCATTGCCTTCAGTGCCCAGCTGGTTGAAATCCGCGGCCGCAACAAGTTGCGGGTCACCGTGATGCACGCTGGCGGTGCTGAGGTCACCAGCGAGGAGTGGGCCGACGAGGTCGACGACTTGCTGCGGGCCGCCGGCTGGATGCTGGCCATGCTGCTGGGCATTCCTTTGGCCAAACAGGCTCGGCCTGTAGAGACTGAGAAGGGTGGACCAGTCGAACTCGTAGACGTGGTTGCCGTTGACGATTCGGCTCAGGCCTCTCCTGCTCAGCATCCAGAGCAGGATCCCGCTCCGGCGGCTGACCTCGATGTCGCCCTGGAGCCCCTGACGCCCAAGGAGATCGAGGCCACCCACCAGCGGATCCTCGCCCTCCCGCAGGCCGCGCGTCAGGAGCTGACCAAGGCGTTCCGCGAGCACTTTCAGGTGCCGCGCAATGCCCGCTCCATCGGCGATCGCATCACCCAGCACCAGCACGCCGCCTTCATCGATTGCTTCCTGGAGGAGTGCGAGGGGCACGGGCCTGATGGCGACAAGGAGCCGGACGAGCCATGAGCACAAGCCATCGCCCCCGGCTGCCCCGTCGCTACGGCGAGCAGCCCCGCTCGGTGGCCGGCCGCCACTTCATCCAGACACAGGTGCGCACCCACGTCTACCTGCGGGTCCGCGAGGTGATGGAGCGCCACAACCTCTCGGCCAGCGGAGCAGTGCATCACCTGCTGCGCGAGCGATTCAGCCTGCCGCCCCTTCCCCCGTTCGATCAACAGCCCATTCCCACCGATTCAACCCATGGCTAAGGACATCTTTCGTACACCCCTCGCCGAAGTGCGCTGGGCCCACCTGATCACCCCCCGGCACCAGCTCGACAAGAGCAAGCCCAAGGCCTGGACCGCCGATCTGCTGCTTCCCAACAGCGACGAGAAAGCCCAGTCCTTCCTGCTGGCGATGGAGGACCAGTTCATCGCACTGCATGGAAGCCGCAAGCGCCGCGCCGAGAAAGGCTTCCCCTGGAAAGCGGACAAGGAGAAGCCCAGCGAGATCACCGTGGTGCGCTTCAAGGTGCCGCAGTTCCAGCGGCGCGACGGCTCTCTCTCCGAGGGGCCGCGCATCGTCGATGCCAAGAAGCAGCCCTGGGATGGGGCCGCCATCGGCAACGGCTCAAAGGTTGTGGTGGCCTTCGACATCTACGACTGGGACGGGGAGAACGGCTGCGGCATGACCTTCCAGCCCCGG
>JBIKTO010000418.1:0-2900 GCA_044348065.1 Cyanobium sp. | reverse complement strand
GGAAGCGGATCCGAACGACCAGACCATACGTATCTATCTTTGTTTGCACATCTAACGATGGCCATCCCGGCCGCTCCAGGGCCAGGGGCCACTCAGTTCAGAGGCACAGACCCGGAGGCGGCGCGCTGGAGGGGAGCGGTGGCGAGGCGCAGCCGGCGGGCGTGGGCCTCCCAGACCCGCTCCAGCAGATCCACCATGCGCTGCTCGAAGCGCTCTGGGGCAAAGGTTTCCGCCCAGCGGCGCTGGCCTTCAGCAGCCAGCTGGAGCCAGAGCCGGCCCGCCTCGAAGCGTTCCAGGGCCGCCGCCAGGCAGGCGGCGCTCTGCTCCGCCAGCAGCAGGCCGGTGGGCCCGGGATCAGCGCGGATGAGGCAGCGCACCGAATCGACCAGACCGCCAGCGGCATAGGCGATCACGGGGGCCCCGGCGGCCATCGCCTCCACCGGGGCGATGCCGAAATCCTCCAGCCCCATGTAAACGAAGGCCCGGCAACGCTCCAGCCAGGCGGTGGCGACGGCATCGGAGCAGCGGCCGAGGAAACGCACGTTGGCACCGGCCATCGCCTCCAGGCGCCGACGCTCGGGCCCATCACCGATCACCACCAGGGGCAGGCCTGTGCGGCTGAAGGCCTCCACCACCACATCAAAGCGCTTGTTGGGCACCAGCCGGCCAAGACTCAAGTACACGTCGTCCCGGGGCTGGTCCCAGCGGAAGCGCTGCACCGCCACGGGCGGGTGCACCACCTGGGCGCGGCGGCGCCAGCAGCGCTGAATGCGCCGGGCGGTGAAGCGGGAGTTGGCCACCAGCACATCCACCCGCTGGGCGCTGATCACATCCCACTGGCGCAGCTGGTGCAGCTGCAGCCGCACCAAGGGTCCCAGGGGGCCCTGGGCAAGGCGGGAGCTGGCCAGGTACGCGTGCATCTGGTCCCAGGCGTAGCGGGCCGGGGTGTGCACGTAGCTCACATGCAGCTGATCCGGACCGGTGAGCACCCCCTTGGCCACCAGGTGGCTGCTGCTCAGCACCAGTGGGTACCCGGCCAGATCGAGCTGCTCGATCGCCAGGGGCAACAGGGGCAGGTACTGCTGCACGTGGCTGACCCCCCAGGGCAGCCGTTGCAGGAAGCTGGTGCGAATGGGCCGCCCCTCCAGCCAGCTGCCGGCCTGGCGGCTCTCCCCATCCACCAGGGCGTGCAGATCGGGCCGCAGGCCGTGCCGGGTGAGAAGCCTGTCCAGTTCCCGCACCACCAGCTCCGAGCCCCCCACCGAGCGGGGGGTGAACCACTCGTGCACGAGGGCAACGGGCCCGGGCGAGGCGAGCATCGGCGAGAGGCGGCCGCAGGGAATGAGGCTGAACGGTAGGCGCCAGCATCACGAAAGCTCTCAGCCGATTGCCCGAGCGCTGTCCACGGCGGAAGCTATGGCGAGACCCACGAGGCCACGACCCCGGGACCATGGCGATCCGCGAGCTCCTCGAAGACGCCCTGCAGGAACCCTCGATCGGAAGCACTCCCCGCTTCCGCTGGCATGCCACGCCGGTGGGCATCGCCGCCCTCTGGCGAGCCGGCGAGGCCCCCAGCGCCCCGCCCTTCGATGTGGCCCTGGAGGAGGGGCTGCAGGTGGGTCTGGATCTGAGCCGGGAGGAGCGGGAGTTCCATCAGGTGAAATCGGGCCTGGTGCTGCTCTTCCACTCCTGATCGTCCGGTCTGTGATCATCCGGTCTGTGATCAACCGCTCTGTGATCAACCGGGGCCAGGGCCGCGGCCTGAGGCTCAGCGGCTGGCGCTGCACTCCGGCTGGAGACCGCGCTCAAGGTACACATATTGAATGTTATAAGAGAGCGTATTACTACCCGTATCGTAACTGAGAATCACATTGCGACAGCTTCGGTCACCGTCGCGCCCCTTGCGCAGGAATTCACCTCCGGAGCAATTGAGCGTATTGCCACCGCTGACAAACACATCGGCCGCATCGAAGCCACTGAAGATGATCAGATCGTTGACTTTGCCTTCGCGGTAACGCTTGGCATACTCAAAGTTGGCGAACTGCTGCAGGGAGGCGCAGCTGCCACTCTCCAGAGCAGGGGCTGGAGCATTGCCGCCCTGGCCCTGCAGCACCCCGCTGGAAGCCCCCAGATCGAGCTTGGGCCGACGGGGCTCCGGCTGGAAGGTGTACTCCCCCTCCTGGCTGGGTGGCGGGGGTGTGGGGGTGGCGATGCGCAGGAGCACGAAGATCAGCAGGGCTCCGCCCAGAACAGGGGCGAGATTTTTCCAGGAAACGGTCTGCTCGGGTTTGCCTCCCATCCCTTCAAGCCCTGAGCGCGTGCAAAGTTAGCACAGTTTAGCACCAAAATCCGCCATATGTGTATTCGCTGATTGCATAATCAGCAAGCCCCCGCGCCGGGCTAGGTTTGAATCATGTGGGCGATGCGTCGCGGACGCTTTCGAACAGATCCAGATCCCAGGCCACCAGGTCTCTCCGGATCGCCTCGCCACGGGCGCGGGGCAGCAGGCGGGCCAGGTCTTCCCCACTGAGAACCCCCCGCAGTTCGCCCCCATCCTCCCGCAGGAAGGCCAGGGCATGCCAGGTGAGGATCGCGGCCCCCACGGCGGTGGGGTAAGAGATGTAGGTGGCCCCGGCATAGGGGCTGTTCAGCAGGCCCCGATAGCGCTGATAGCGGATGCCCACCGTCTCGATCGTGGTCTGGCGGTCGCGGCGTACCTGCTCGCTGTAGCGGATTTCGGCGGCGGCGGCGAAGTGGGCCCGGCGAATGGTGCCGTTGCGCAGATACTCTTCGATGCGCCGGGGTTTGTTCATTCCCGGCAAAATAGCTCGCACCATCGCCTCCACCGTCAGTTCGCTCTGCTGGGGCAGGGTGCGCTTCGAGAGCAGATTGAGCTTGTA
>JBIKTO010000059.1:0-9080 GCA_044348065.1 Cyanobium sp. | reverse complement strand
ATGACTTTGGGGCCAGCTCTGACGCCACGGTCCAGCAAAACAATACGCTGTTTATTGATACTTCAAACGGGCCCATCTACCTCTATATTTATGATCGGTGGGCCAAGCGAGCCCTCGAGTCTGGCGATCCTGTTCTGCAACAGATGGAAAGCTTTGGCTACGCCGATGACTTCCCTCCCTCAAACTTTGCGCCGATCTACACTGTGGGTGGCTATAATGATGGCCAGATTCAGCACGTGCGCTGCGCTCCTTACACAAACGAAGCCCAGGCCTGCGTCACGGCCTCGCAATCGATGGCGTCGATGTCGCGAGCTGCAATCATTTCGGATCTGGTTGACAGTCCAGCGAGCGATAGAATGAAATATACGGGTTTGATTGGTGATGACGGCTTTGTGCGCGACGTCTTTTTCTGGATGCCCAAAGCCAGCCTCAATCTGGCTGGCGACCCGAACATCTTTGATACCGGTGGCGATGCCCCCCAGGGAAAACCGCAGCTTGCCGCTGGCCTCTGGCTGAACGTCCTGCGCTTCACCCTGCGCCCCACCCAGGTCTATGTGCCCTCCGCCAACGACCAATTCTTCCCCTATCTGCGCAGCCCCAACGACCGGCTGAGAGCGATCGTCTTCGACTCGGTGGCCCGCAGCAGCACCATCACCTCCCTCTTCCAGCTCCTACCCTAGCTGCCATGAGCTCGCTGCCGCGTTCTCCGCGACCTGAACCTGGTCCGCCCGTTGCCAACGGCTTCAGCCTGGTGGAATTGGTGATCGCCGTGGCTCTGCTGGCCGGCAGCCTGCTGGTGGGTGTGCTTTCGGGGCAGTCCAACCTGCTGACGATGACCCGCAACCTCAACCTGAGCAGTCAGGAGAGCCTCATCGAACAGGACATCGCCACCATTCGCAGCATGGCCGAGACCTACACCTGGTGCAGCGGGGCCGGCACGCTGAGGGCCGTCAACAGCCCGACGTGTGTCAGCACGGAACCACTCACCCAGAACTATTACTTTCCCAACGTGCCCCCCCCTGCCTCGGCCCCCGACGATCCTCCCGGGCCGAGCGATGCCATTGCCAATTTCACCCAGGCCTGCCAGGACGGTCGACTGACCGCCCCGCTGCTGGCCTTGATCAATGCATCGCCCCTGCCCACGGATCTGGACCTGCAACGCAACGCGGAACTGGCCGACGCTTTCCCTCCGGCCGGCGCCCAGACCCACCTGCTGCGGATCCGCTACAGCTACATCCGCCCGACGGCCGATCCGAACCCCACGGGCGAGTTTCCCCCCATCGACCGGGACGTGCTGATCCTCCCCACCGTGGCCGCCTGGTGCCCATGAGCCCTTTCCGACGGCCCCGTCCGGATTGTCCGGCCCAAGCCCCCTCTGGTCAGGGCAGCCTCTTGATCGACCTGCTCCTGGCTTCATCGCTGCTGGTCCTGATCCTGATGGGGCTGGTCCGCTTCAGCTCCAGTGAGCTGGAGCGCGCTGAGATCAATGCCGTCGCGATTGAGCTCAGCGGCTGGCTGGAGGTGATTGCACGGGCCTCGATGCGCTTGACCAGCGGGGGCTGCGTTGTCACCTTCACGCAGGCGCCGGGGGGCGTGGCCGCGGGCGAGGTGATCGCCCGCGTTGTGCCCACGCAGGCCGGCCTCGCGCCCGAGATCTGCAACCCGGAAGCCAGCTTCCGCCTCCCCACAGCACGCCACGGAAACAGGGGTGAGCCGGCGGAGCGCCACGTCACCACCACCTTCCCCGGTGCTGGGGGCGAAAGGGTCACCTTCACCCCCCGCGGCACCGTCACCAACCTGAACGACTTCGATCTGGTGATCCGCCACACCGGCACCAGTCGAGCCCTGCGCTGCATCCGGGTGAATGCCATCACCGGCCTGATCGAGATCGGCCGCGATGACACCGGCTCCGAGGCCCAGTGCCCGGAGGAGAGCTTCTCCGATCTGATCTGAATCTTCATGCCCCCTCCTCTCCCTCCACGCCCCCGGCGGATTCAGCGCCATCCCGGCGTCACCATGGTCGAACTGCTGATCTACGTGCTGCTGGCCTCAGCGATCACCGCGGGTCTCAGCCAGGTGCTGATCTCCGTGATCCGCAGCGACCGCAACATCGATCTTCAGCAGCGCGCGATCGACCTGTGGAGTCGCATCAGCTTTCTGATCGACTCGGATGTGGCGGAGGGCAACCAGATTCTGTATGACCGCGCGCTGCCTCCAGCCTGTGGCACTGGTCATTCCCTGTTCACCGTGGTGGTGCCCATGCCAGCCGAGGGTACGGTGCCCGGGCTGGGACGCAGCCTCCAGATTCACTATTTTCAGAGCAACGCCAATCTGATGCGCTGCGGCCCCCCCTTCCATGAGGATGGTGGCTTGGACGTCAGTCCGATCGCCGACGCCGGCGACAACCGACTCGCCCTGGTGGGACGGCGGGTGCGGTTTCTCCTCCAGCCGAATCAAGACCAGGCCCGTTCCGTCTCCTACCAGCTCAACATTCTCACCAGGGACGGGGTTGAACTGTTCCGTTCGGATCGCAGCAGCATCGCCCGCACTCGCGTGGGGCAGATTCCGATCCCTCCCTAGAGGCGAGGTCATTCAGCTGCGTTTCGGCACCGTGCTGGCGCTGCCATCGCGTACGGCGTGATACCCAGGCGAGAGGATCTCCACCCCGGCCGCGGCGAACTGGTCCTGGATCGCCGCCAGCAGCTCGGAAAGGGTTTCCCGGTAGCGGTCGACGTCGCGAACGCAGGCATCAAGTTCATAGCTGATGTGGAAGTCGTTCAGCGAGGTCTGCAGCACCCGCGGCGCCGGTTCCTCGCTGATCCCGGCCACGCTTGCCGCCGCCCCGAGCATCAGGTCATGCACCTGGCGCCAGGGAACGTCGTAGCCGATGGTGATCGTGGTGGCCAGGGCCACCGGGCGCTGGATCTCCCGCTCCGCCAGGCTGTAATTGATGATCGAAGCGCCGATCACGGTGGCGTTGGGGATGCTCACCAGCTCGTTGCGCGGCGTCAGGATGCGGGTCACAAGCAGGGCGCTGTCCTGCACCACGCCCACCACCCCGTTGATCTCCACCCGGTCCCCCTCCCGGAAGGCCCGCGTGTAGATCAGCATCAGACCGCTGATCACATTGGTGGCCACGGCGCTGGAGCCCAGGGCCGCCAGCACCCCCACGAAGATCCCCGCCCCCTGGAAGGTGCGGCTGCCCGATCCCGGCACGTAGGGATAGGCGATCACCAGGCCGGCCAGCAGCAGGCTGCCCGCCACCAGCCGCCCGGTGGGCACCCCCCATTCCGGGTAGAAGCCGGGGATCTGCAGCCGTCCCCGGGCGATCTCCCCGAACCAGGCATTGCTGGCCCGGATCGCCAGGGCGGTGAGCGCCAGGATCAGGGCGATGCTGAACAGATTGGGGATGGCACCCACCAGCGCCGCCATCAACCCCGCCACCATCCCGAGCAGGTGGCCGCGCAGGCCTTCGGCGATCGACTGGGTGGGGGGAAACAGGCCCAGCAGCAGGGGGATCAGCAGATAACTGATCAGCAGCAGCAGGGCCCAGTGGCCGGTGCGCCGCAGCCACTGCAGCAGCTGCCGCAGCTGCCGCTCATCCAGCAGCTGGATGCCCCCGACCCGCACCGGGGGCAGGTGGGAGTGCGCCGGCCGCGCCAGCCAGATGGCCAGGCGGGAGTTGAGGGTCATCTGAACCCGCAGCCACAGCAGGTAGAGCAGCAGCACCGCCACGGCGAGGGCGGTGCCGCGCAGCCAGGCCGTCAGGCTGTGGCTGCTGCGGTACTGGCGGATCGCGCCGCGCAGCTGATCGCGGTAGCGCTCCGCCAGCTGCGGGCGGTCGAGGCCGAAAGCCGCCGCTGCCCGGTCATCGACGGCGAAGAGCGGCTGGAAGCGGCCACCGGGCCGCTCCAGGCCGAGCATCGAGTAGGGAGGGTCCTCCCGCACCCCCAGCCAGGCCGGGTCGATGCTGGGATCCTTGGCGAGACCCAGCAAGATCGCCGAGGCCCGAGTGGCCACCTCCTTCGGCCGCTGGGCGCCGGCGACCCGGCGCAGCTCGATCACAGGCCGGCCCTCCAGCCGCACCCACGCCCCCGGCGCCTCCGGGCTCGGGCCGGACAGCGCCGGCAGGGCGAGCGCCAGCATCAGCCCCACCAACCCCAGCAGGGCGGCCGCCCGGCGAACGGCGCAGCGCACGGGCCGGAGCGGCTCAGCCATCGCTGGCGCTGGCGGCATCCCAGGCCCGCCAGTCATCACTGAGCTTCTCCTCATCGATGAAGGTGCGTCGGATCACCTGTCCGTGCAGCAGCGACTGCGAGCAGCGGTGGCGGTGCCGCCCATCGGCGCTGCAGTGGATCACCTCCAGCACCTCCGGCCCCCCCGGCAGGCGGGGCCAGAGGCGCAGCACCGCCGCCGTGTCCGCCCCCCCCTGCCCCTGCTCCGGCAGATCCATGGCCCAGCCGTGGAACTGCTCGCTGTGAAACCACACGCGGCCGTCACGGATCTCCCCTTCCGAATCGAAGCTCTGCTCGGAGCCATCCGGCCAGCGGTAGAGGTTGGTCTGCTGATATCTCAGGCTCCCCTCCCGCTCCAACACCCGCAGCACGATCGTGCTGGTGAAGCTCTCCTGCCACTCTCCCCGTCCGTCGTAGCGCCGGAACCTGCCCCGCCACACCCCCTGTTGCCGCACCAGGGCCGGCCGCAGGTCGGGGCTGGGGGCCTCCGGGTCGAGCCGGTCGAACAGCAGCCAGCTGAAGCCATCCACCTCGCCGCGCACCGTGTTGTCCGCCAGGCGCAGGCTGCGATCGCGGTACCACAGCTGCCCGTTGCTCAGCAGCATCTCGTACTCGGCGCACACCTCCCCATCGCTGGGGTGCCGGTACCGGCAGGCGCCGGGCAGCATGGCGCCGCGCCAGCGGTCGTGTTCGGGCTCGTGGCGGAAGAACAGGTCGCAGCCGGGATGGCGCACGAAGGCCTCCGGCGGCAGGGCCGCCACCCTGTCGGGCGCCAGGGGCGGCCGGTCGTAGGCGGGGCCCTCGGCGAAGAAGAGCTGCTCGGCCCGCACCGCCTGGTGCAGGTCGTCCCAGGCGAGCCGCATCACGCGCTGCCGGTGGGCCAGCTCGGGCCGGGAGGCGCGGAACTCCTCGAAGTACAGCAACGCCTCCCCCAGGGCCGGGGCCTCCAGCCGCAGCACCTCCAGATGACGGCGTTCGCGGCTGAGCTCGGGGGCCGGCGGCCCCCCCCGCGCCAGGTTGGCCGCCACCTGGCGAGCGTTGTCGAACCGCCCCAGCCAGAGGCCGAGGATCGCGGTGATCTGCTCCTGGGGGCTCATGGCAGCTCCCTCCCACGCTCCGCCAGCAAGGCCTCGGCCACCGTGAGATCGAAGCGCGTGGTGAGCTTGATGTTGGAGGGGGGAGCCTCCAGCACCCGCACCGGCAGGCCCAGCCGCTCGTAGAGCGCCGCGTCGTCGGTGACGCTCCAGCCCTCCGCTTCGGCACGGGCATGGGCCTGGCGCAGCTGGCGGACGGCGAAGGCCTGGGGGGTCTGGGCGGCCCAGAGATGGCTGCGCTCCGGCGTGCAGGTGATCCTGCCGCTCGCGTCCACCTGCTTGATGGTGTCGGTGACGGGGGTGGCGGCGATCACGCCGGCACCGGCCGCGGCCGCTTCCCGCAGCGCCGCGCCGCAGGCCTCCAGCAGTTCCGGCTCCACCAGGGCCCGCGCCCCATCATGGATCAGCACCAGCTCGGCGTCATCGGGAAGCGCCGCCAGGCCCAGCCGCACCGAGTCCTGCCGGCTGTCGCCGCCCAGGATCCACTGCACCGGGGCGGAGCCGGGGCGGTTGGCGCTGGCCTCGGCCACCAGCGCCGCGATCGCCGCCTCATCCACCGCCTGGCCGATCACCCCGATCCAGGAGATCGCCGCGGCGGCCAGGGCCGCCTCCAGGGTCCAGGCGAGCACGGGCCGGCCGGCCACCGGCAGCAGCAGCTTGTTGCCGGCAGCGCCCATGCGTCGGCCGCTGCCGGCGGCGGCGATCAGCAAATGCACAAGCCTCTCCCCCGGATGAACGGAACGGAATGGACCTTCTCCATACAATCAGCCCGCCGCCCCACCCAGCCCGATGCGAGCCCTGTTTCTGATTCCGGGCGACGGGAGCCGCCAGCTGCAGGCCCTGCCGGCCGTGGCCGCCGTGGCCGACCAGCTGGGCTTCGCCATGCAGGTGGTCTGCTCCGCCGCCGCCGCCGGCGTGTGGAAGCTGTTGCCTTCGGTGGAGAAGGTGATCCCCTTCAGCTTCGACGACGCCACCCTGGCGGACTGGGCGAATCTGCTCGGTTGCGTGCGCGAGCCCGATTTCCAGGCCTGCATCAACCTCGCCGCCGGCCGGCAGGTGGATCTGATGCTTTCGATGAGCCACATCCCGGCCCGCATCGCCGCCAGCGGCTTCTCCGCCACCACGCGGGTGGCCGCCCCCGCAGGCGGGTGGCCCGCCCAGGCTCTGGCGGCCTACCTGCAGCCGATCGGCGTCAGCCTGGAGGCTTCCGCCTACCGGCTCAGCCTGCCCCAGAAGGCATTGGCGGAAGCCACGGCCGCCCTGCCCGCCGGTGATGGCCCGATGCTGCTGATGGCGCCTGCCGGGTTGCCCGGCGACTGGCCGGCGCCGCGCTGGCAGGAGCTGCCCGAGATCATCCGTCGGCGGCTGCCCTCCCTGCGCAGCCTCCTCCTCTCCCCCGGGGCCGGCTCCCTGCCGGAGCGGGCCGCCCGCATCGCCGCCAGCGACGTGGTGCTCGCCAGCGATCCGCTGAGCGAGGAGCTGGCCCTGCTCTGCGGCGTGCCCCTGGTGGCCCTCGGTCGTGGTGAGGACAGCCTGCCGGTGCGATCGGGAGTAAAAGGGCTGAGCGCGGCCGACGGCCTCGGTGCCCTTTCCCCCGATACGGTGCTGGCGGCCCTGGGGCTGGCCTGAAGCGCGATGAGCTGGCGGCTCCGCAGCCGGCGCCGGCCGCCCTCCACCCGTGTACGCCGCCCCTGGCTGCTGCCGCTGCTGCTGCTGGCGCTGGTGGTGAACGCCTCCGCCCTCGGCTACCGCCTCACCGAGGGCTGGGACTGGGGTGACTGCTACTGGATGGTGGCGATCACCATCTCCACCATCGGCTACGGCGAGGTGGAGCCACTCAGCCACGCCGGCCGGGTGGTGACGGTCGTCTCGATCATCGGTGGCCTGGTGGTGGTGCAGCAGTCGCTGCAGACCCTGGTGGGCCTCACCGGATCGGGCTATTTCCGGCGCCTGCAGGAGCGCCGTTTCCTTCTCTGGCTCCAGGACATGAACAACCATGTGATCGTCTGCGGCTACGGCCGCATCGGCCGCGAGATCGCCGCCCAGCTCAGCCTTGAGGGCACGCCGATGGTGATCCTGGAGATGGACCCGGAGCGCAAGGAGGCCGCCGAGGAGAAGGGCTACCCGGTGCTGATGGCCGACGCCACCCTCGATGAAACCCTGATCGAGGCGGGCATCCACCGCTGCCGCGCCCTGGTGGCCGCCCTGCCCAATGACGCCGCCAATGTGTATGTGGTGCTCAGCGCCCGGGCGATCGCCCCGAAGATCCGCCTGATCGCCCGCTCCGACAGCGAGGAGGCGGAGCGCAAGCTGCGCCAGGCGGGCGCCGATCAGGTGGTGAGCCCCTATGTGGCCGGCGGTCGCACCATGGCCGCCACCGCCCTGCGGCCGCTGGCGGTGAACTTCATGGATCTGCTGGCCGGCTCCGACTGCGAGGTGGAGGAGTTCCAGCTCAGCGACGACGCGGCCCGGCTGGGCGAGCTCAACGGCCGCAGCCTGGCCGAGCTCGATCTGCGCGGTCGCACCGGCGCCCTGGTGCTGGCGATCCGCTCGCCGGCGCCGGCCCTGATCAACCCCTACACCTACCGGGGCACCTCCTACGGCAGCGGGCCCACCCTGGTGGCCAATCCCGGCGGCGAGATGACGATCGCCCCCGGCCAGCTGATGGTGGTGATGGGCAGCAAGAAGCAGCTCGCCCTGTTCCAGGAGCTGCTCGGCAGGGCGGTGGTGGGGGTGGGCCAGATGCCGGCCTGAGCGGGGCCGAGCGCGGGCATACGATCGCCGCCGCAGCCGCCCCATCGCCATGACCAGTGCCCCGCCTTCCGCCGCCGGCAGCGGCCCGGCTTCGCTGGCGGGTCAGGTGGCCCTGGTGACGGGCGCCAGCCGCGGCATCGGCAGCGCCATCGCCCGGGAACTGGCCCGCGTTGGCGCCACCGTGGTGGTGAACTACGCCAGCTCTCCGGAGGCCGCCGCCGCCGTGGTGGCGGCGATCGAGGCGGAGGGGGGCCGGGCCTGGAGCCATCAGGCCAACGTCGCCGATGAGGCGGAGGTGGATGGCATGGTGAAGGCGGTGCTGGAGCGGGAGGGCCGGCTCGATGTGCTCGTCAACAACGCCGGCATCACCCGCGACGGTCTGCTGCTGCGCATGAAGACCGCCGACTGGCAGAGCGTGATCGACCTCAATCTCAGCGGCTGCTTCCTCACCACCCGCGCCGTCGCCCGCGGCATGCTCAAGGCCCGCAGCGGCCGCATCATCAACATCACCTCGGTGGTGGGGCTGATGGGCAATCCCGGCCAGGCCAACTACAGCGCCGCCAAGGCGGGCCTGATCGGTCTCACCCGCAGCAACGCCGCGGAGTTCGCCAGCCGCGGCGTCACGGTGAATGCCGTGGCGCCCGGCTTCATCGAGAGCGACATGACCGCCGAACTCGACAGCGAGCCGATCCTCAAGGTGATCCCCCTGGGCCGGATGGGTCGGCCCCAGGAGGTGGCCGGCGCCGTGCGCTTCCTCGCCGCTGATCCCGCCGCCGCCTACATCACCGGCCAGGTGCTGCAGGTGGATGGGGGCCTGGTGATGCGTTGAGGCGCCAGGCGGGTCGCTAGTCGCTGGTGGGGCCCTCCTCCGCCACCGGCAGGGGCTGGGCCAGGTCCTCCCGCATGCGCCGGATCCGCTGCAGCAATCGCAGCCGCCGGCTGCGGGCGGTGATCGTGAGGAAGAGGCGCACCGGCACGTAGACCAGGGCCATCACCA
>JBIKTO010000058.1:0-9103 GCA_044348065.1 Cyanobium sp. | reverse complement strand
AGAAAACAGAGGCCGTAGAGGAGGGGGAAGAGATCCGAGAGGGCGGAGAGGCTCGGCGGCATGGTGGGCTGCGTCATCCGGCCGACCGGTGCGTGCCGGAATGGATGTCCATCATCACTCCCCCGAGGGGGAACTGGAACCGGCGGAGGCGACCATCCAGGCCCAGAGGGTGGTGCAGGCCGCCCCGAAGGCGAGGAAGGCCAGGAGCAGGCGGCTGGTGTCCATGGTTCGCAACGTTTCTTCACACACCTTAGGGGGAGGGAGCGCAGCTGGCGTGCCCACCGCTGGATCGGGTCGGTTTGCCTCCCTTCCAAGGCCCGCTGGGCTCTGCCTAGCGTTTGGCTCGCTCTGTTCACACAGCGATGCGCCCCTCCCGGCTTCTCTCCACCGGATCGGCCGGTCTGGCAACGGCGGCCCTGCTGGCCGCCACCTCCCCCCTGCTGCCGGCGCCGCCGGTGCGGGCCGCCGGCGGCGCCGGGGCGGCGATCGGGCCCCAATCCTTCGTGGCCGAAGCGGTGCGGCGGGCGGCCCCGGCGGTGGTGACCATCGACACCGAGCGCACCGTGGCGGTGCGGGGCGGCGGCGGCGGGCTGCTGGCGGATCCCTTCTTCCGCCAGTTCTTCGGCCTGCCCCAGCTGCGCCAGCCCTCCCAACGCACCGAGCGGGGTCAGGGCAGCGGCTTCATCTACCAGAACAGCGGCCTGGTGCTCACCAATGCCCATGTGGTGGAGCGCAGCGACCGGGTGACCGTGGGGATGCAGAACGGTCGGCGCATCGCCGGCAGCGTGGTGGGCATCGACAGCCTCACCGATCTGGCGGTGGTGCGCCTGGAAAACGGCGGACCCTGGCCGGTAGCGACGCTCGGCAATTCCGACGCCCTGCAGGTGGGCGACTGGGCGATCGCCGTGGGCAATCCCTTCGGCCTGGATCAGACGGTGACCCTGGGCATCGTCAGCAGCCTCAACCGCAACGCCAGCAAGCTGGGCATCACCGATAAACGGCTCGATCTGATCCAGACCGACGCCGCCATCAATCCTGGGAATTCGGGCGGTCCGCTGCTCAACGCCGCCGGCGAAGTGGTGGGAATCAACACTCTGGTGCGCTCAGGGCCAGGCGCCGGGCTGGGATTTGCGATTCCGATCAACCGGGCCCGCTCGATCGCCTCGCAACTGGTGAGCACCGGCAGGGTGAGCCACCCGTACATCGGCGTGGCCCTGGATCAGGCGGGCGGTGCGGGCGTGCGGGTGATGGGAGTGCAACCGGGCGGTCCGGCGGCGGGGGCAGGCTTGCGGGTGGGGGATGTGATCGTGGCCGTGGGGGGCCGTGCGGTGGCGAACCCCTCCCAGGTGGTGGGCGCCGTGGAAAGCGCCGGCGTGGGTCGACCGCTGAACCTGTCGGTGCGACGGGAGGGGGCGTTGATTTCGGTGGACGTGGTGCCGCAGGACATGAGGCGATCGCGCTGAGGCGGGGGGGCCTCAGCGGCCCGACGGCTTCAAAGCACGTCGGGGGATTGGCCGCCGGGCGACGGGGTACCCGGTTCGGGATGGAGGGAATCGAGCAGAGCGCCCTCCAGGTTCGCGGCAACCGCGAAGGGATGGGGATTGCCGAGTTGCTGACGCATCACCCACTGGGTGGCGGCTTTCTGGCTGTGCCAGGCCTGAAGCAGTTGTTTAGCCAGACCCTGGAGGGCGTGGGGGTCGAAGGTGGAGTCAATGGCCCGGGTCATGCGCTCCAGTTCGAACTGCTGGCCGAGACTGAGGGCAAGGGGTTCCGACATGGGGACCGATGCGAGGGGGCGATTTCAACCGCCCCAAAGCTACAAACTGTTTCAGTGGCCCGCGTATCCGTTGCAACAGGGGTAAGCCCTGCGTCAGCAAATTCGGTCAGGGTCTCCGGTCATGGCGGGCCCGCCAGCACCCTCAACCGTTCTCCCGCAGCAGCTCCACGCACTGGGTCACGCACTCCCCGTCCTCCAGGGAGCAGGTGGTGATGCATTCGAAGTAGGCCTCCACGGGATCTGTGCCCTCATGGCCTGACTCGGCGCGGCCGGCCAGCAGGCTCGGGTCCGCCGACAGGGCGGTGCCAGCGAATGGGGCGGGGCTGAGGGGGACGCTCATCGGGGTGGTGTCGGATCACTGATGTCAGCCTATGGACACATCCCCGGTGACACCAGTGAAATGAGCTCTCTTGCCTACGGCTCCATGAAGTTGTGTGCGCGGCGGCGCCACCGGCGGGCCGCTCAGGAGGCTGCGGCCTGGGGCGGCTCCTGGCTTCGCTCCTTGCGCTGCCGCTGTTTCTGCTGCTGACGCTGGCGGTTCTCGCGGCGTTTGGCCTCGGCGGCCTCGGTTGCCGCCGCCAGCTGGGCGGCCTCCGCCTCCTCCCGCTTCTTCTCCTGGTAGTAGGCGTAATCGCCTCGGTAGAGCACCAGCTCGCCATCACGCAGCTCCACGATGCGGTTTGCCACCCGGGTGATGAAGTAACGGTCGTGGGAGACCAGCAGGGCCGCTCCCTCGTAGGCCCGTAGAGCGTCCTCCAGCATCTCCTTGGCGGGGATGTCGAGGTGATTGGTGGGCTCATCGAGCACCAGCAGGTTGCAGGGCGACACCAGCAGCAGGGCCAGGGCCAGGCGCGCCTTCTCGCCACCGCTGAGCTGGCCCACCTGCTTGAGGACGGCATCGCCGCTGAAGCCGAGGCTGCCCAGCAGGGAGCGCACCTGGGTCTGGCTCCAGTCCGGCACCGCCTCAAACAGGGTGTCGATCACCGTCCGCTCCAGGTCGAGGGCCTCGGCCTGGTTCTGCTCGAAATAGCCGGCCACCACGTTGTGGGCCCCCAGGCCGGCGCGACCCTCCTGGGGGCTCTCCAGGCCCACGATCAGGCGCAGCAGGGTGGATTTGCCCGCCCCGTTGGGCCCCACCAGGGCGATGCGGTCGCCCCGCTCCACCTCCAGCTCGGCCCCGAGGAAAAGAATGCGATCGCCGTAGCTGTGGGTGAGGTCTTCGATCACCGCCACCTGGCGGCCGCAGCGGGGCGCCGGGGGGAAGCGGAAGCGGGGCCCGCCGACGCTCTCGCCGGGAGCCTCGATCCGCTCCACCTTCTCCAGCAGCTTCTCCCGGCTCTTGGCCTGGGTGCTGCGGGTGGCGCTGGCGCGGAAGCGATCGATGTAGGCCTGCTGGCTGGCCAGCTCCTTCTGCTGGCGCTCGAACGCCGCCAGACCGGCCTCCCGCTCCAGCCGTTTCTGCTCCAGATGCTGGCTGTAATTGCCCAGGTAGGCGCGCGAGACCCCCCGCTCGGTTTCGACGATCTGGTTGCAGACCCGATCGAGGAAGGCCCGGTCGTGGCTGATCACCACCAGCGGCACCGTCTGGGCCAGCAGGTACTCCTCCAGCCACTGGATCGTGGCCACATCCAGGTGGTTGGTGGGCTCGTCGAGCAGCAGCAGATCGGGCTCCTGCAGCAGGATCTTGCCGAGGGCGATGCGCATCTGCCAGCCGCCGGAATGGTCGCCCACCGGCTGGTCCGCCTGCTCCGGAGCGAAACCGATCGCCGGAAGCAACCGGTCGATGCGGGCATCGAGCTCATAGCCGTGCAGGGCTTCGAAGCGGCTCTGCAGATCCCCCAGCTCCCGGATCAGGGCGTCGAGGTGGTCGGGGTCGGCGGCGGCCCGCTCACCGCCCATCTCCCGCTCCACCAGCGCCTGGCGGTTGAGCACCTCGGCCGCCTCGCCGAAGGCCTGGAACAGCTCCTGGCGCACCGTGCGGCGCGGATCGACATCGAACTCCTGCTGCAGGTAAGCGATGCGCGGATCGCCCTGGCGCACCACCTGGCCGCTGCTGGGCTCCTCCAGACCGGCGAGGATCCGCAGCTGGGTGGACTTGCCGGCGCCGTTGACCCCCACCAGGCCGATGCGGTCGCCGGGGCGGATCTCCCAGCTGACATCCCGCAGCACCTCACCGGTGGGATAGATCTTGCCGATGCGTTCCAGGCGGAGCACGGAGAGGGAGGCGGGACGAAAGCGTCCGCATCATCCCCCGGCGGGGGGAGGGCCGGGCCATCGCGGGGCAGACTGGGCCCGGCTCGGAGCGGCGCCATGCCGGACCGTCCCCCAAACCCGGATGATCCGGTGATGCTCACCCCATGACTGCGTGATCAAGCGACTCGAGCAGGTGGTGGCGCTGGTGGTGGCGGCGGGGCTGGCGATCGTCAGCTACTGGTTGTTCTTCAGCTGGGCCGGCGGCGGCGACAGGCGCCGGCCAACGCCCCCGGACGCCCGCTCCCAGGCTCTCGCCCCCCGGGTGGCGGCCTCAGAGGCCGCCGCGGGCCTTGACCACCCACTGCTTGGTGGCGCCGTCATCGAGGCTGGCGAGGTGCGCGCGCACCTCGTCGCTGCTCACCGGCAGCCCCAGTGACTCCCCCAGGGCGACGATGCGGGCCAGGGCGCCCTTCGGATCCTGCAGGGCCTGGCGGAACAGGGACTGGGTGAGCTCGGCGTCGCCGCTGATGTGGGCGTAGAGCTCAGCGGCATGGCCGCCGTCCGGAGTACGGGTCATCGATGCGGAGAAGCACTGTGGCGACGCTATGCCGGCAGGGTGCCGAGCCTCAGGCGGCCTGGGTCTGGCCGTCGTCCTCGGTGCCGCTGGCGAGGGCGTCCTCCATGCTGCGGGCGTCGAGGCAGAGCACCTTGCGCAGCTGGGCGTAGTTGGCGGCGAGGGCCTGACGCCCCTCCTGCTGGGCTCCGTATTCGGCCCGCTGCAGCACATGGTGCAGGTGGGTGAGCAGGTAGGTGCTGATCACGGCGGAGACCAGCACGTCGCTGCGCTCCGCGGTGCGGCGCCGCTTGCTGGTGCGGCCAGCGGCGGCGGTGCGGCCTGGGGTGGTGGGTCGGCCGGGGGCTGTGGTGCGGGCCATGGGTGGGAACTGCGGCCGGGGGCCGCCGATGGGATGGGAGTGGGCGGAGGCGCCCGGGGGCCGAGCCGGCGAGCCGGCGGGAGACCCCGATCCTAGGAACGGATACTACCCATGTGGACATCTGTACACTATTCGGTAACCCACAGCATCCCCGCCTACCCCCGGGTACCCCGGGGCCACCCCGTGCCCACCCGCCAGACCTCATCGAGCGGTCGCCCCAAGTCGCCCCGCATTCAGGTCGTGCTGCCGGAGGAGCTCTGCGACCGGCTGGCGGCCCTGGCGGACAGCGAGGCACGCACCCTCAGCAACATGGCCCGGGTGCTGATTCAGCAGGGGGTGGAGCGGCTGGAGCGCCAGCGGCTGGGCGAGGCCTCCCCCCCGGCGGCGCCCCTGGCGGCCGCCGGCACCGACCGCTTCCGCGCCGCCCTGGAGCGCCAGCAGCAGGCCGCCCCCCAACGCCTGCGGGGGGCGCCCCGGCGGCTGCGCCTGCGGCGACCGATCGGCTGAAGGCGCCGCAGCAGCCGGATCAGGGGGGCTCGACGCAGACGCCCAGCACGGCCGCCCGCGGGGCACCGGTGACCGAGGGCAGGGAGCCCGGATGGCCCCGGCGCTGCCACCAGGCGAGCAGGGCGAAGGCCAGGGCCTCCCGCTGGGCGTCGGCGATGCCCAGCTCCCGCAGGGGGCGCACGGCGATGCCCGGGCAGCGGCAGCGCAGCTGCTCCATCAGGAAGCGGTTGCGGGCGCCGCCGCCGGCCACCAACAGCTCCAGCGGCCGCGGCCCTCGGGCCAGGTCCTGGGCCACCACCGCCGCCGTCAGGGCGGTGAGGGTGGCCAGGGCATCGGCCGGGTCGGGGCCCAGCTCGGCGAGGCGGCGCTCCAGGTCGGCGGCGCCGAACAGCTCCCGACCGGTGGATTTGGGCGGGGCCTGGCGGAAGTAGGGCTCCTCCAGCCAGCCCCGCAGGCAGCGCTCGTCCACCTGGCCGCGGGCCGCCCAGGCCCCGCCGGCATCGCAGCGCTCCCGCCCCTCGCTGAAGCGTTCCACCGCCAGGTCGAGCAGGCTGTTGGCCGGGCCGCAGTCCCAGCCGAGCACGGGGCGGTGTCGCTCCGGGCCGCTGGCGGGGGGCAGCAGGGTGAGGTTGGCGATGCCGCCGAGGTTGAGCACGGCCCGCCAGCCGCCGGTGCGGCCCAGCAGCGCTTCGTCGGTGGGGGGCACCAGGGGGGCGCCCTGGCCGCCCAGGGCCAGGTCGGCGGCGCGGAAATCGAACACCACGGGGCGCTTCAGCAGGGCCGCCAGCAGCGGCCCCTGCAGCAGCTGCCAGCTGGCGCCCCGCCGGCCTGGCTGGGGCGGCCGGTGCCAGACCGTCTGGCCGTGGCAGCCCACCAGCGCCGCCGCACCGGCCGGATCGCAGGCGCGGGCGGCCGCCGCCTGGGCCTCGGTGACCGCCTCCGCCAGATCCAGCAGCTGGGCCGCGGTGGTCGAAGCGCCCTGGCCCAGCTGCACCAGCTGCTCCCGCAGCACGGCGGGATAGGGGTGAGCGTGGCTGGCCAGGAGGCGCCAGCGGGGGCGGGCGGGGCGGCCGGAGAACTCCGCCAGCACCGCATCGATCCCATCGGCGCTGGTGCCGCTCATCAGGCCGAGCACCTTCATGGCCGGGCGAGGCGGGCGACCGCGGGGGAGGTCATGCGGTGGCCGTCATGCGGTGGGCAGGCGCTCCAGGGCTTCGCTGCTGCCGATCACCACCAGCAGCTCGTCGTTCCCCAGCACGTGGGTGGCGGGAGGGTTGACGATCAGTCGGTTGACGGGGCCAGCCGCCAGCACGTTGACGTTGTGGTTCTTGCGCAGGTTGAGGTCGCGCAGGGAGCGGCCCACGAAGGAGGGGGGCACCTTGATCTCCTCGATGCTGTTGCGGTCATCGAGCCGCAGCCGCTCCAGCAGGTTGGGCCGCACCAGCTCCTGGCCGAGGCGGGTGCCCTGCATCTTCGAGGGGAACACCACCCGATCGGCGCCGACCCGGCGCAGCATCTTCTCGTGCAGATCGCTGGTGGCGCGGGAGATCACCTGCGTCACCCGGCTGCCGCTGGCGTCCTTCACGATCAGGGTGGCGGTGATGCTGGCCTCGATCGGCTCGCTGATCGCCACCACCACCGTGCCCACATCGAGGGCGCCGGCGGCGCGCAGCGCCTCCTCGTCGGTGCAGTCGACCACGCGGTATTCGACGGCGGGCTCGATCTGGCGCATCTCATCGATCGCCCGCTGGTTGAGGTCGATCGCCAGCACCTCCTGGCCGGCCCGCACCAGTTCGCGGCAGACGGCGCCGCCGAAGCGCCCCACGCCGATCACGCAAAAACTGTTGGCGACGGCATCGGAGCCGCCCTGCCATTGCCACCACTGGGTCATCGCCGTCACAGCAAGGGGTCTCAGGAAGGGGATTGGAGCATCAGGAGCGGCCGGGGGCTCGGGGCCGTGGGCCGGGGCCGGGTGGCGGGCTCAGAGGTAGAGCTCCTCGCGGGGGAAGCCGACGCGGCCCTGGGGCCGGTAGCCGTAGATGGCCGAGAGCATCAGCAGGATGCCGATTCTGCCGACGAACATGCCCACCATCAGCACCAGCTGGCCCCAGCGGTTGAGCTGGGCGGTGACCCCCACATCCAGACCGACGGTGCCGAAGGCGGAGACGCAGGTGAACAGCTTCTCCAGAAACGTGAAGGCCTGGCTGCCGGGGGTGCCGGCGGTGGTGTTGCCGAGCCCCAGCAGCAGCGCCATCGCCACCACGACCAGGGCGGAGGCCATCGCCACGCCGATGGCCCGCAGCACCACCTTCGCCGGCAGCTCCCGGTTGCGCACCACCACAACCTCCTCCTCCTGCAGGGTGGAGCGGGTGGCGGCCACGAGGGCGGCGAAGGTGGTGGTCTTGATGCCACCGCCGGTGCCGCCGGGGCTGGCGCCGATGAACATCAGCACGATCATCAGCAGCAGGCCGGCGTCGGAGATCGTCTCCACGCTGAGGGGAACGGTGTTGAAGCCGGCGGTGCGGCAGGTGATCGACTGAAAGAGGGTGACCTGCAGCTTGTCCCAGAGGCTGAGCCGGTTCACCATCTCCTCGGTGGCGAAGTGCTCGGTGAACAGCAGGCCGATCGCGCCGCCCAGGATCAGGGCGATGGTGGTGCGCACCACCAGGCGGGTGTGCAGGCTCAGCCGGCGGATGCGATTCAGGCGAAAACGGTTCACCCACAGGTCGTTGGCGACGCGCCAGCCGATGCCGCCGATCACGATCAGCGAGCCGATCACGCCATTCACCCAGGGGTTGCCCCGATAGGCCACCAGGTTGTCGCTCCAGAGGCCGAAGCCGGCGTTGTTGTAAGCGCTGATGCAATGGAACAGCGCCGCCCACAGGCGCTGGCCCGGGCTGGCGATGTCGGCGAAGCCGAAGACATAGAGCACCAGGGTGCCCAGACCAATCACGATCGCGGCGATCAGCAGGATCTGGTTGAAGGTGGGGCCGATGCCGCCGACGCCGAATTCATCCAGCGCCCGCCCCCGGTCGAGCCGCTGGCGCAGGCCGGAACGCCCCTGCACGAAACCCTGCAGGAAGGTGGTGATCGCCATCAGCCCGAGCCCGCCGGTGAGGATCAGGCCGGCGAGCAGCCCCTGGCCGAGCGGCGTGAGGTCACGACTCACATCGATGATGCTCAGGCCGGTGACGGTGATGGCCGAGGTGACCGTGAACAGCGCCTGCCACAGCCCCACGTCATCGCTGGAGCAGAGCGGCGAGGCCATCAGCACGGTGCCGGCGGCGATCACCAGCACGCCGGTGAGAACCGTGAACTGCGGCACCGTCAGACGGTGGCGCCAGTGTTTGGCTCCGCTGAGCATCGCTGAATCCGTCCTGGCGGAAAGGGCTGGGGCTCAGCGATTGGGCTGCGGGGTCATCCGCAGGTACGGACGGATCTCGGTGACGCCCTTGGGAAACCTGGCGCGGGCCTCGTCGGTGGGGATCGAGGGCACCACCACGCAGTCCTGGCCGTCCTGCCAGTTCACCGGGGTGGCGACCTGGTGGTGATCGGTGAGCTGCAGTGAATCGATCACGCGGAGAATCTCATCAAAATTGCGGCCGGTGCTGGCGGGATAGGTGATCTGCAGCCGCAGTTTCTTGGCGGGATCGATGATGAACACCGAACGCACCGTGAGGTTGTTGAGCGA
>JBIKTO010000416.1:0-2943 GCA_044348065.1 Cyanobium sp. | reverse complement strand
GGCGAGCCGATCACATTCTCGAACAGCAGCGCCGGACCTCCCAGGGCCAGCACCCGGTCGGCGATCGCCGCCAGCTCCAGATCCGCCTCCACCGGCGCCGTGATCCGCCGCAGCTGGCCCCGCTGCTCCAGCAGGCGCAGGAACCCGCGCAGATCGCGGCCCTGGCGGCTCATCACTCCCGACACGCGGCGCGGTGCGTTTGAGGGCACTCTGGCGCACCTGCCGGCCGCTCTGGGGTCGCCGGTTCCCTCTGCCACACTCGGCCCAGCCCCCGGCCCGACCCATGCAGATCTCCTACTTCCACACCTCCGAAACCGTGCCCGCCGTGCGGCCGGTCGCCGAGGGCGGGCCGGACGCCGCCGTGGTGATCGATGTGCTGCGCGCCACCACCACCATCGCCTGGTCGCTCCAGAACGGTGCCGAAGCCATCCAGGCCTTCGCCGATCTCGTCGAACTGGAGGCCGCCGCCGCCGCCTGGCCCGCCGACCTCACCCTCAAGGCCGGCGAGCGCGGCGGCCAGCGGGTGCACGGCTACGACCTGGGCAATTCGCCCCTGGCGGTCACCCCCGAGCGGGTGGGCGGCAAGCGCATCTTCATGAGCACCACCAACGGCACCCGCTCCCTCGCCGCCGTCAGGGCGGTGCCCCTGCTGCTCACCGCCTGCCTGCCGAACCGCACCGCCGTGGCCCGCCGCCTGGTGGAGCGCCAGTGCCGGCGGGTGTGGATCGTGGGCAGCGGCTGGGAGGGCGATTACTCCCTCGAGGACAGCCTCGCCGCCGGTGCCGTGATCTCCGCCGCCACCGAGCTGGCGGTCGCCCCGCACGTGGGTGTGAGCCTGGGCAACGACGAGGCCCTCGCCGCCCTCGCCCTCTGGCAACAGTGGCACCTGGACACCGAAACCTGCCTGCGGGCCGCCAGCCACGGCCAGCGCCTCATCCGCCTCGGCGATCACGACGCCGACTTCGCCTGCTGCGCCGCCGTGGACAGCCTGGCGATCGTGCCGTTCCAGGCCGAGCCCGGCGTGCTGCGGGCCAGCTGAACCCCAGCCGCAGGCCCGGCCCCCGGGGGGTTGCCGGCCGGATGGCCTCCCCTACAGTTCGCCCTTCTCGACCGGATTGATGGTGAGCAGTTTCCTGGCTGCGGCTCTGCAACTCACCAGCACCTCCGATCCGGATGCCAATTTCGCCGCGGCGGAGGAGCAGATCGAGATGGCCGCCCGCCGCGGCGCCGATCTGGTGGGTCTACCGGAAAACTTCGCCTTCATGGGTGACGACGAGACGCGCCTGGCGATCGCCCCCCAGCTGGCGGACCGCTGCAGCGCCTTCCTGATCACCATGGCCCGCCGCTACCAGGTGACCCTTCTTGGTGGTGGCTTTCCGGTGCCCGCCGGCGACAATCAGACCTTCAATCGCGCCGAGCTGGTGAACACCGAAGGCGTGGTGCTGGCCCGCTACGACAAGATCCACCTCTTTGATGTCGACCTGCCGGACGGCATCACCTACCGGGAATCCGCCACCGTGCGCCCCGGCTCCGACCTGCCCCCGGTGGTGGATGTGCCCGGCCTCTGCCGCATCGGCCTCTCGATCTGTTACGACGTGCGCTTTCCCGAGCTTTATCGCCACCTCGCCGGCGCCGGTGCCGAGCTGCTCTTCGTGCCCGCCGCCTTCACCGCTTATACCGGCAAGGACCACTGGCAGGTGCTGCTCCAGAGCCGCGCCATCGAGAACACCGCCTACGTGGTGGCCCCCGCCCAGACCGGCCTGCACTACGGCCGCCGCCAGACCCATGGCCACGCCCTGGTGATCGACCCCTGGGGCACCGTGCTCGCCGACGCCGGCCTCGCCCCCGGCATGGCGGTCGCCCCGGTGGACACCAGCCACGGCCAGCGGGTGCGCGCCCAGATGCCGAGCCTGCGGCACCGTCGTCCCGCCCTGTTCTGATCACCGCGATGGTCTGGCGTGTGGCGAACGGGGCCTGTCGGCGGCCCCTGGCGTGTGCGGCGGCCCTCGGTCCCGCCGCCCTGCTCAGTCTGGCGGTTGCGGGCCTCGGCGCCCTGCCGGCCTGGGCCGCCAGCGCGCTGAACGCCTGGCGCGTCAGCCGCGACAACGTGCTGGAGCTGCGCACCAGTCCTGGGGTGCGCCTGCAGGCCTTCTTCGAGGAGGGCACCAGTGGTCGCGGTCCGCGGGTGTGGGTCGACCTGCCGGGGGCGCCGCGCCGACCCCGCACCCTCAGCGGCGGCGGTGCCCTGCGGGAGGTGCGCATCGGCCGCCCCGATGACGCCACCACCCGCCTGGTGCTGGAGTTCGAGCCCGGCACCCGCCTTGATCCCCGCCAGCTGCGCCTGGTGGGCACCGCCCGCGACCGCTGGCGCATGGAGCTCCCCGGCCTGGCCCCCGGCAGCCTCCAACCCGTGGGGGAAGGGGATCTCGATGCCCCTGTGGCCTGGGCGCCCCGCCAGCCCCTGCCCCGCCAGGGCACCGCTCCCGGCTTCGTGCCCAGCACCCGCCCCCCCTCCGCCGAGGGTCTGCCGGCGGTGCCCCGCGGCCGCTTCCGGGTGGTGATCGATCCCGGCCACGG
The DNA here is from genome assembly GCA_044348065.1 of Cyanobium sp. Lineage (GTDB taxonomy): Bacteria > Cyanobacteriota > Cyanobacteriia > PCC-6307 > Cyanobiaceae > Cyanobium. The sequence goes on along the minus strand of JBIKTO010000416.1, from coordinate 366 downwards.
CGGCCCCGACCCCGGCGCCGTGGGCATCAACGGTCTGCGCGAAACCGATGTGGTGCTCGATGTGAGCCTGCAGGTGGCGCGGCTGCTCCAGGCCCGCGGCGTGCAGGTGCTCCTCACCCGCACCACCGAGGTGGATGTGGACCTGCCGCCGCGGGTGGCCCTGGCCAACAGCTCCGGTGCCGATGCCTTCGTCAGCCTGCACGCCAACGCCCTGAGCATGGACCGGCCCGATGTGAACGGCATCGAAACCTTCTATTTCCAGGGCGGCCGCTCCCAGGTCCTGGCCGAGGCGATCCAGCAGCAGATCCTGGCCATCTCCCCCGGCAGCCCCGACCGCGGCGCCCGGCCCGGCCGCTTCTTCGTGAT
>JBIKTO010000417.1:0-2943 GCA_044348065.1 Cyanobium sp. | reverse complement strand
CTTCGCAGGCCTGCAGCGAACGGCTCACCTCATAGGAAAAATCGACGTGCCCGGGGGTGTCGATCAGGTTGAGGATGTAGCGCTGGCCATCGGCGGCGGTGGCTTCCATCCGGGCCGCCTGCAGCTTGATCGTGATGCCCCGCTCGCGCTCCAGTTCCATGTTGTCCAGGAACTGCTCCTGCATGTCCCGGGCGGCGACGGTGCCGGTCTCCTGGAGCAGCCGGTCCGCCAGGGTGGATTTGCCATGGTCGATGTGGGCAATGATGCAGAAGTTGCGGATGCGTGCAGCGGGAACGTCGGTCATGGGCGCGGCCCCGGGGGGCTGCAGGGCCTTAGGTGCCCCGATCCTAGGCAGTGGGGCGGTGGAAATTCCTAGGATCTGGGCCCAGACTGCTGAGATCCGCAAGCCCCCCATGACTCTGGAGACCCCCACCGATCCCCGCGCCCTCACCCTGGAGAACGTGGAGCGGGTTCTCGATGAGCTGCGTCCTTATCTGATGGCCGATGGTGGCAACGTCGAAATCGTCGAAATCGATGGTCCGGTGGTGAAGGTGCGGCTTCAGGGGGCGTGCGGCTCCTGCCCGAGCAGCACGATGACCCTGAAGATGGGCATCGAGCGCAAGCTGCGGGAATCGATCCCGGAAGTGACCGAGGTTGTCCAGGTTCTCTGACCAACCGGGCCACCCCCCGGCAGGGTTCAGCCATTGCACCCTAAAACTTCTGTAATTTATTCGCCCGCTTGCGGCGTCGTTCCTTCAGAGCGCCGGAATCCTGGCTTAAGCTTAGGCATCTGGTATCCGACGATGCTTACGAACGTTCCCCAAGGGGCCGCACACCGCCGCTGGGTCGCCCACGGGGCCCGCTCAGGTCAGGGTTTTGTGCTGCCCACCATGCTGATCGTGGGCCTGGTGGTAACCCTCGGCGCCGCCACCCTCACCAGCCGCGCCCTCTCGCTGCGCCTCGGCGAAGGGCTGCAAGACCAGGCCACCGAGGCCCGCGACGCCGCAGACTCAGGCTTCGAGGCGGTGATTGCCGAACTGAACCGGGAGGAAAACCGTCAACTGGCGGGCTCCAATGTGTCGATGAACAACTGGGGTTCCAGCACCGCCGCCCTCCGCAACCCCTGCCTGCTGAACACGGACGGCAGCCCCGCCAACACTCCCGTCACCAACACGGCGACCTCCCTGAGGGACGGGTCGTGGCAGACGCTGCCCAACAACCCAAACCTCCGCTACCGAATCCGCTCCGCGACGGTGAAGAACGCCGCCCGCAGCGCCTGGATCAGCACCCGGCTCTTCAGCAGCAGCGACGGCACTCCCATCGTTACCACTGCGGGCACGTACGACCCCTCGAAGATCCGAACCGCGGCGGAGACCGAACAATTCAGCCGCCTGGAGCTTTCGATCGAGGGCCAGAGCCTGCGCAACGGTGAGGTGATCTCCAGCCGGGTGATCACCCAGGAGCTGGGTGTGGTGCCCAAATGCTGCGGCGCCTCGATCGGTGATACCTCCACCTCGCTCACCCAGCTCTGCGCCAGTCGCTTTCCCAGCCTGCTGATCGGGCTGAACGGCGGCGGGATGCTGCGCGCCGGCAGCGGCGCCCAGCTGCGGGAGCTGCCCGAGGGATCCCTGACCCTGTCCAACACGGTGCAGCGACCGGCGCGGGTGCTGTGCGTGAACAATTCGGGCACCTGCGGCGGCACCGTGACCGACTCCGTGGACACCGTGCCGATCCAGACCATCCGGCTCCAGCCTCCGTCGCCGCCCGCCTACCCGGAAAGGGACAACCGCACCGGCGCGCTCACGGGAGCCAATGGCTTTGAGATCGTTTCCAACAGCATCACCGATTCTGCAGATCGCAGCGCCGCTAACGATACGAGAAGCCAGCGGCACCAAGATTACCTGCGGGTGAATAGCTCCGGGCAGGTGGAGCTCTGCAATGTTACCGATAATAATCTCACAGAGTTTCGCTTCGCACAACCAAACAGCCCTGAATCACGCGGCGAACCAAACCTCCCTGCGTCGTTTGTGGCCAATAGCTGCGACAATCGAATCAACAGCTTCTGTGCCCGCACGGGAGATAGCGAAGCCAATTACACCTACCACTGCCGCATTGCCAGGCTGCACGTACGCGATGACAGCTTCGCCGGCAACTGCGAGATCACCTCCACTTCTACAAGTGACGATTGCGAGGACGATCGCATCCAAAACAACACATTCTACGTCGATAGCTCCAGAGGTAGAATTTTTCTGCACTTCAATGCCGCATGGATATCACCATTGATACCACCAGAGAGATGCGGTGGGTATGACGACCCCCCCACCCAGGACGCCATCTGCACTCAGTATCGTTATGACGATGGCCAGATCCAGCACCTGTATTGCGCCACACCGCCAGACGACTCCATCCCGTGCGGAACGAAAGCCCTTCCGGACAACGCGCCACGCGCAGCGCTTTACAGCGACACCACGACATCCCTGAAAATCGGTGACGACGGCTTCATTCGCGATTTGTTTATTTACATGCCCAGAGGCACCCTCACCCTTGCAGAGGACCCGAACAGAGTGGACAACGCCTACGGTGTCCCGAACTTTCGCGGCCCCCTCTGGATCAACAATCTCTCGATGGGCGCCGGCATCAACCCCACGTATCAGATCCAGATTGCCGCACCGGCCTTCTCCTCCAGCTTCCAGGGACTGGGCACCCCCAGCATCGATAACCCCTTCCGCCTGCTGCCTTTCTTCGAATGGATCGTGCGCGGCAGCTCCCTGCGCAACCTTTACGGAGCCGGCTGAATCACTCCATTTCCAATCCAGGTAGAAACCGTGAAACTCCCCATCGCCAATCGTCGCCCCAACCAGCAGGGCTTCTCGCTCACCGAAGTGCTGGTGGCCGGCGTGGTGGGCGGCGTGATCATCACCACGGTGGCGGGCATGAACAACC
>JBIKTO010000057.1:0-9172 GCA_044348065.1 Cyanobium sp. | reverse complement strand
GCGCCCGGAATTGATAGGCCGTGCTGCGGGGATCCTCCCGGCTGGGGCAGGGCGGGGGAGCGGCGGATGCGGGGGTCGCTGCGCAGAGGGCCCCCAGCAGGCCAAAGCCGCTGAGAGCGCTGGCGGCCTGCACCAACCAGCGCGGCGGATGGATCACGGCGGCCTCGAGCAACCCCATCACTTCATTTTCGTGGCCAGAGCCTTGATGGGAAACGCCCAGGTCTGGGCGATCGGGCGGCTTTTCGAGACCTCGGGTGAGTCATACACCACCCCCACCACCTGCTGGGAGGCACTGAGCACCGGAGAGCCGGAGGCACCGGAGGCCAGCCCGCCCTCCAGAAGCAGCGCCTCCTCGCTGCTCGTCAGCAGGGGGTAGCGCACCACAGTCCAGGGGCCGGGCTGGGTGGGATGGCCCACGATCATCAGCACACCCTGGGCGGGTGTGTTCGCCAGCGGCAGGGGCTGCACATCCGGGGGCAGACCGCGCACCTCCAGCAGGATCGGTTCATCGCCGCTCGCCGGCAAAGGCGTGCTCGGGTTGAGCACCACCTCCAGCCGCGGCGGCACCAGCCCGGGCGGCAAGGGGCCAGTGAACAGCTCGGCCTCCACCTTGGTGGCGATGCCGTTGTCGTCTGGATCACGCAGCACATGCAAGGCAGTGGCGATCCAGGCCCGATCCCCCTGGCGGCGCACCACAAAGCCGGTGCCCAACAAGCCGATACCAACGTTCTTGCCGCTGAATCTGGGCCAGAGGCGCACCACAGCCCGCTTGACGGGGGTGGTGGGATCGTTCAGGGGGAGATAACGCAGGTCTGCAGCTCCCAGCACCTGGGTGACGCCGGTGCGGATGCTCTCCTCACGGTTGAGTTCCTCCAGGTTGTTCAACAGGCGTTGCAGGGTCTCTTGAAAGGCTGGATTACCGGCCGCCAGGGGGCGGAGGATCGCGATGGATTCCTCAAACGCATTGCGGGCGATCTCAGGCTGGCCGAGTTGGTGCTGGGTGGTCCCGAGGTTGTTCAGAGAAATGGCCAGATCGCCCAGGAAGGCCGGGTTGGTCTTCGCCAGCTCGCGCGAAATCCTGACGGCTTCTTCCGCAGGGGCCAGCGCCTCCTGGCGGCGGCCCAACGCGATGGAGAAGTTGCCCAGATTGGTCAGGGCCATGGCCAGATCATTCAGGTAGGCGGGGTTGGTCTTCGCCAGCTCGCGAGACATCTGCACCGCTTCTTCCATGGCGGCCAGTGCCTCCTGGCGACGACCCAGATCGCTGTAGCGGATGCCCAGGTGGTTCAGAGCACGGGCGAGCTCGCCCAGGTATGCCGGGTTGGTCTTCGCCAGCTCGCGAAAAGTCTTCACCGCCTCGTCTGTGGGGGTCAACGCTTCCTGGCGGCGGCCCAGATCGCCCAGGAACTTGCCCAGATTGGTGAGGACCAGGGCCAGCTCGCCTCGGTAGGCCGGGTTGACCTTGGCCAGCTGGCGATAGATCCTCACCGCTTCTTGCGTGGGGGCCAGTGCCTCCTGGCGGCGGCCTCGATCACTGAAAAATTTGCCCAGGTTGTTGAGGGAACTGGCCAGGTCACCCAGGTAGGCCGGGTTTGTCTTCGCCAACTCGCGACGGATCCCCACCGCCTCTGCCGCGGGAGCCAGCGCCTCCTGGCGGCGACCCAATTCGCTGAAGGACTTGCTGAGGTTGTTCAGGGAAGCAGCAAGATTATTGAGGTAAGCAGGATTTGTCTTCGCCAGCTCTCGATAGATCCCCAGCGCCTCTTCTGTGGGAGCCAGCGCCTCCTGGCGGCGGCCAAGATCACTCAAGAATTGCCCCAGATTGTTCAGCGAGAGGGCCAGATCCCCGAGGTAGACCGGGTTGGTCTTCACCAGCCCGCGACGGATCGCCACCGCCTCTGCCGCGGGAGCCAGCGCCTCCTGGCGGCGGCCCAACCTGCTGTAGCGAACACCCAGATTGGTCAGGGCCATGGCGAGATTGTTCCGATGGGTCGGGCTGGTCCTGGCCAGCTCGCGATAGAGTCCCAGCGCCTCTTCCGTGGGGGTCAGCGCCTCCTGGCGGCGGCCCAGATCGCTCAAGACTTGCCCCAGGTTGTTCAGGGCCAGGGCCAGATCGCCCCTGTAAGCAGGGTTGGTCTTTGCCAGCTCGCGATACAGCTTCAGAGCGTCTTCCGTGGCAGCCAGTGCCTCCTGATGACGACCCAGTTCGCTGTAACTCGCGCCCAGATTGTTCAGCGCAAGTGCTAGAAATCGTCGAGCCAGCGGTTGGCTTGCCTGCGAAGGCCTCAGCAGACGTGCTGCCTCTTCTGTCGGCGCCAAAGCCTGATTCCTTTGTCCCACATTGCCCAGAAACACTCCCCAATTGATCAACGCCCTGGCCTGGAACACAACGGGCGCGTCCGGATTGGCGGCAAGCCAGGCCAGCACCTGTTTCTGCAGCCGCAGCGCCTCGGCCCCATCCCCCTTGGAGGCTGCCGCTTTGGCTGCATCAAACCAGCCCTGGACGTCCGCCGGAATCCCTGCCTGGACCTGGGCCATCACGGGCGCCACCGGCAAGAGAACCAGCAGCCCCAGGGGGGCACCCAGAAGCCCGGCCGTGACGGCGCTGCTGAATCGGCGAATCATCAGAGCCAGATCCTAAGGACATTGTGTCCTGCTGGTGCGTGTCAACCCACTGGCGGGGATGAGCTTCGGCCAATCAGAAGGCCAGAACCGTGCTGGAACCAGGAACTCCCGTGGCCGCCACGGTGTGGACCGGCGGGCCTCTGGTGCTGGATCTGGGGGTGCTGCCCCAGGCGCTGGGGGAGGGCTGTGCAGCCCCACTTGTCAGCAAAGAGTCCGCCCGGTCTGAACCGCCCACCAGGGCATCAAAGGCCGGGCCCTTGGCGAACCACTGGCGCGGCCGGCTCTGCACGAACCAAAACTCCAGCACCTCCGCCGCTTGTTCCCCCTGGCCTGGCATCAGAGCAGGGCCTGCACGCTGGCCATCTTGTCCTCCAAGGTCTGGTTCTTGGGGGCCCGCGTGAACGAGCAATGCCTGGTGGCAGGCCCCTGAATCTGGCTCAGCCCATTCCGGTCTTGTCCTTGACATCTTCGACGGCATTCCGAACGTTGGCCTCGGTCTGCTTCGCCTTGCCAGCGAGACGATCTCCCTGGTTGCCAGTGACGTTGCCAATCGATTCTTGGGTTTTGCCCTCAAACTCCTTGCTGTCAGCCTTGATACGGCCGGCGGTGGTGGCCAAGGGCCCATGGGAGGCCGTGCTGAAGGAGACTGATCCTGATGCCTGAACGGGAGCGCTTAATGCCGGTGTTGCGATCAACACCAGCAGGCTAAAGGCCAGGCCAAGGCAGGTGGCGCCCAGCTGGCGCAGAAAGCGGAATTGGGACTTCATGGTGACAATGACGAGGGGCAGAGGGTTGGAGCAGTTAAATAATCGAGGCAGCCTATGACTCACTCCCAGCACAGCTCAACGAGCAAAACACAATACCACTATTCACGCAATGATTCAGGGTATACTGCGCCTGCCTGTGACGAAAGAAATCAAAGCAAGCACGAGAAAGATAAGAAACAGAATCTGGGCGATACTCGCAGCCGATCCGGCGATGCCACTGAAACCAAGCACGGCAGCGACGAGCGCAATCACAAAAAAGATAACTGAATAGCGAAGCATGGTTGGACGTCTACGTGGTTTCAATCAGCTGGGTGATTTCTGCTCGGGTCTTGCCGAGCTTTTTCTGTAGATGGCCAAGCAATTCCTCCTCTTGGCCCTCGGCATAGTCCAAATCGTTATCAGTAAGATCAGCGAATGTTTGCCTGAGCCTCCCCTTTAACTCGTGCCATTCACCTTTGAACTGGAGCTTATTCATGATCTGGTCCGCAATGGTCTGAGGTCGATGTCAGAGAAGATGGAGTGAGCGAATCGCTACTGGAGCGAATCACGTCACTTGTCACGCCAGAGCCCCTCTGCTTTCAGTATGGACACGAAACTGGTGCTTGACCGCAGCTGGTGTGCCAACTGACCACGGCAGCAATATGTCTTGATGTCTTGAGCTAATTCGATTTAAGTTTCCGGATCCCATCAACCCCTGCCTGGTGGCATTGACGTGACCCCCTTCATCGATCCCGGCCAACAGGATCTGCAGCTCATGTACGATGAAGTCCATGGCCCACAGCTGGAGGGGATGCTTGGCCCGATGACCCCTCAAACAGAGTGGCGCCAGATAAGCGAATCAGGAACGCCTGGATCTCGGTGTCGAGCTGACGGGTGAAGACGGCCTTGACCCACGCCCCGATCATCACGACACACAAGGCCTGATAATCCTTCGCCAAGGCTCGAGGATCGTCAGGAAAAAGCTTCTGGAGCAGAGTTACGCCTTCCCAGAAGCGGTATGAGAAGGTGTGGCCGCGCTCTGTCGGTTCGGCAGATTCATCCATCGCCTGACAGCAGCCTTGACAGCCTCGCTGGAACACCGCATTGATCCTCTCCATCCAGCCCGCGGTTGCGCGATTGAGAGAGGTGTCATCCTTCCTGAACGCAGGGGGATCTGTTCCATCCTTCGTCATGAGGCGTTGGAGGCTCACCGGTGGCTGTGTGCCTCAATAGGCTTGAGGAACTCCCAGCGCAGCTGAGTCATGGGATTGATGACGATCAGTTTGCTGGTGCGCTGGCTGCTCGGCTGGGCCCTCTGCCGGGGGCTGTCACGGCTGCCCACATACCGGCTGCAGGGCCAGCCGAGGGTTTCCGTGCTGATCCCTGCCCGTAACGAAGAGCGAACGCTTCCCAACCTCTTGCCGGCCCTTCGAGCGCAGACCTTCCAACCCCTCGAGGTGATCGTGATCGACGATCATTCCACCGATCGCACAGGTGCCATCGCCACCCGGGCGGGGGTGAGAGTGTTGGTGCCACCCCCGTTGCCGGAAGGATGGTGCGGCAAGACCTGGGCCCTACACACCGGGGTTCAGGCCAGCGTGGGGGAGGTGTTGGTCTTCCTCGATGCCGACACAGAGCCCGAGCCCACCTTCCTGGAGAGCCTGCTGGCGTCGCAGCAGGTACTCGGCGGCCTGGTGTCGGTTCAGCCATTCCACCGCACCGAAAGACCCTATGAACAACTGTCGGTGCTGTTCAACCTGGTGGGGTTGATGGCTGTGCCGATGGGGGCGGGATGCGGTGTAGCCTTCGGTCCCGCCATGGCCACCAAGAGGGCGGATTACGAGCGCATTGGTGGTCATGCTGCTGTGGCTGGCAAGGTGGTGGAGGACTGGTTCATGGGCCACCTGTACGAAAAGGCCGGATTGCCTGTCAGTGCATTCATCGGTGCTGGCGTGCTCGATTATCGAATGTATCCGGGTGGTCTTCAGGACATGGTGGTGGGCTTCTCCAAGAACTTCGCCACCGCTGCCGGCGAGGTGCGCTGGCCCTGGATGCTGGCCGTACTCCTCTGGCTTTCCGGTCTGTTCTGGGCAGCCTGGTGTCTGCCAGCCTCTCTGCTGGGCTGGCCGATGGTGGGTGATCCCTCCTGGCTGCCCAACACGCTCCTCTATGGGGCCTTCGCCGTGCAGTTGCTGATTCTCACCCGCCGGGTGGGAGGCTTTGGATGGATCTGCCTTGTATTTCCGATTCCCGTTCTGTTCTTCCTGGTGGTGTTTGTGCTGGCGGTCCTGAACCTGGAGAAAGGAACGATCACGTGGAAAGATCGTACATTTTCGACGCGGTAGGCATCCCAAACGTCCACCCGCTTATGTAGACGTGGCAAGGCATGCAATTCAGCTTCATCTTCAATCGCCAATGCGAAGATTGGGGCAAGGCAGGTTCCATTGTTTCTGAAGGCTCAAGGCCTGCTCCTTTTCCCCCTTGGCTGTCAGTTGATTCATGGACACCTGAATACGGTCGCAGTTCATCTGCTTCTGAAGCTGAGCCCGCTGCGCTTGGAGCGCCTGCAGTTCCCTTTCCGCCCCCTGCCGTTTCGCCGTATCCATGGAAGTGATCTGTGCTTGCAACGCGGATTCCCGTCGAGAGGCAGAGTTCAGTTCGTTCCGCAGCGCCGTCTCGCTCAGTTGTCGGTCTATCTCCTCCCGAGTCGACAGGTCCTGACGATTGGCCTGGTCCTGACGATTCGCGAGCTCACGCAACGCCTGGGATTGAGCTTCAGTCATCAGACGCTCCTGATTTTTCTGGTTCCTGTAGGTGGCCATACCCACCACCAAAACGATGATGGAGATCAACGCCAGCCAGTACTTGTCTTGTCGTTTCATGATTCGTGGTGTGAATTGAAGGATCAATTGCAGACGACGGAGTCCCCGCATCGGTCCGAAGCCGGCCGTGGGCAATCCGCTCCTGGGATCTTTCTGGCTACCGGAAGCCAGCTTCCTCTACAACTGCCAGGCCTGGCGCCACTTGCTAGCGGTGATCACATTGACGCGAGGAACCGGTATCCCGTCATCCAAAACCCTGCGGAGCAGAGCCTTCATGCACTCCCCAGGCTGCTGCAACCGGATGGACACCGAGGGAACAATCCTGGGTGATCCCTCGGGAATCGGCAGGGGCAAACTGATGACAACACGGATCGATTCAGCTACAGCCGCGGCCTGCTCGTGGTTGTCCATGCCATCGAAAGCAATCAGCAGTTGATCGTCGCTGATGCGTACAACGATGGCATCTCCCTTCAGAATCTGGCGCAATCGTGACTCGATGACCTCCAGCACTCGTTCGGCGCTCTCGGCTGCATGGTTCTCGTGAATCACCCTGAAGTTTCGGAGGTCGCAGAGGGCAAAGGCCAGCGGCCGCGTCTGGCGACTCCATGGAGGATGACGTCGCGACAGCATCTCGATCAGTTGCATGGGGCTCACCAGCTCAAGGAGTGGCGGCATCTCCTGACATCGGAGCTTTCCGGGTTCCACTCCTTCCCAGCGACAGCTCAGCACGTCCCCCACCCGTTCCACATGCAGACGGGATCGACGCTCCTCGGCGTTGGTTCCTGAGAGTTCATCGATCTCAGCACGGGCAATTTTTTCGGATTGCAGCGCCTGCTGGCAGAGCGCCTGCAGAACCATGGCCACATGCGCGGGAAATGCCTGCTTCAGCCGCCGACCCACCAGAGCGGTCCGGGCCAGCCCGTAGCGGCGACATGCAGGCGCGTTGGCTGCCGCGCAGACGAAGTCGACAACCGCTCCACCGGGCTGTCGCACAGCGCGCACCACGATCTGCGGATCGAAGTCCCGGTGCTGCTGCGTATCGACAGGCTCGCCTGCGTCCTGAAAGGCGGTCAGCCAACGACAGGGGATCGGGCCCTCTCCGCTGGCCCAGGTGACATGGCGTTCTGCGTCGGTTTCCATCAGGAACGCCGAGACGGTTTCCGCCAGGAGGCGATCACGGTGCTCCTCGTCTGCCCCCGGAATCACGGGCGGCGTCAGATCGCTCAGATCGGTGAGGGTCAGGCAATGGGTCGCGATCCCGGCACCCTTCAGGCCGGTGAGCACCGCAAGCACCCGAACTGGATCCCCCTGATCCGCCTGCAGCTCGAACTCTGCCCGTTCACTCCGGCCGGCGGAAACCCGGCGCAGGCGCTCCAGGCAGTCCCGTTGCGACGCAGGGATCAGCTCGGCGAGCGGACGACCGAGCAGCGTCTCCGCGGGCCGATCGAGCAGCGCCGCCAGGCGCGGATTGGCGAAAAGCAACTGGCCATCGGTGGAGAGGGTGCCGACTCCGTCGGCCATCTGCTCGACGATGTCGCGGTAGGGCTGATCGGCACCCATCGGCAGGAAGAAGCCGGAACAGCTGCCTGCGGGTCCGTTGGCACCCACGAGCAGCACATCGGTGGAGCCGTTCGTGATGGCGAAGAGTGCCGCCTCCAGCTGGTCGATGCGACGTTGCAGGGCCTCGCAGTTGCTGGTCTCCCGGATGGCAGGCTGCCGCTGCGGAGGCGGGCTGCACACCAGGCACGGCACCGCGAGGACCCCGGCCTTCCGCGCAGCGTCGGGATTGATGCGGATGTCCTCGATCCGCAGCTTCACCCGCTCAGACTGAACGGTTTCGCAGAGATGGTGGATCGCAGCCACAGCTCGTGCCGAGTGGAAGGCGGCACCGCAGACGAAGAGGGTCCAGAGCCAGGATCGATCCTCGGGACTGAGGGTTGGCAGCTCTGGGGCTGGGGAGGGCATGGCTCAGGAGGATCCGGAATGGGCAAGAACGTGGCTCAGCCGCTGCCGAAGTTTGCGCAGGGTTCGCCGTTCGAGGCCCTGGACATAGCTCTTGCTGACCCCCATCATCCGGGCTGCTTCAGAGAAGGAGCGACACTCATGGGATCCATAGCGAAGGATGAGCAACTGCCGTTCCGGCGCGTCGAGCGTACTCACATGATCATGAAGCCAACGGTAGTCCTCCTCGGGGGTGAGGATGCTCTCATCACTGACAAGATCCATCAGGCAGCTCTCGCCATCCCCGTTTGCCAACGGTTGATCGAGGGAAAGGGTGTGGCATTGGCAGAGCACCTGTAGTGACATCTCAAGCAGATAGGCTTTCTCGCCCAGGCTGTCTGCCATGTCCTGGCTTGAGAGAGGCTGCTGGGAGCTGGCCTGCAGGAGCTTGGCGCGATGGGCCAAACGTTGAATCTGGCTGGGAATCCTGATGCCGCTTCCGAACGCTTGTATAGAGCGGTTGACGGATTGTCGGATCCACCAACTTCCATAGGTTGAGAATTTATAACCACGACTGGGATCAAACTTTTCGACGGCTCTGATCATGCCAAGGTTTCCGGCCTGAAGCAGATCCAGCATCTCCAACTGGTGATGCTCAATCCAGCCGCGATAGCGGCGACACATCGCCACCACGAGCCGCAGATTGGCTGAGATCATGCGGCTCTTGGCACGCGCCCCACTCCTCCGCAGTGCTGGAGTCGGGTCGGGATGGCGGAGCCACTTCTGCACGATGCCCCCGAGGTGAAGTTCTTCGGCAGGTGAGAGAAGAGGGATCATGCCCACCTGCCGCAGGTAATCCTGCAGTGCATCAACCGAGATGTTGCGTTGCTGGGCGGCAGCGGTCTGGGATTGTGGGTGCACAGCGGCAGCAGCAAGGTTTCGTGGTCTCATCAGGGTCGCAGAAGTGGTGCCTGCCAACTCACGCGGAAGACACAATGAATCTTGCCCCCAGAGGGACAGCTAAATAAAGACGGCGTC
>JBIKTO010000415.1:0-2947 GCA_044348065.1 Cyanobium sp. | reverse complement strand
CAAGAGCCGCACCAAGGGTTACGCCTCGATGGAATACCATCTGATCGGCTATCGCCGCAACGAGCTGGTCCGGCTTGATGTGCTGATCAACGCTGAAAAAGCTGATCCCCTAACCACGATCGTGCACCGCGATAAGGCTTATAATGTTGGCAAGGGTTTGGTGGAGAAGCTCAAGGAGCTGATTCCCCGTCAACAATTCAAGATTCCCATTCAGGCCGCCATCGGCAGCCGAGTGATTGCCAGCGAAAGTATTAGTGCCATGCGCAAGGATGTGCTCGCCAAATGCTATGGCGGCGATATTTCCCGCAAGAAGAAGTTGCTGCAAAAGCAAGCCAAGGGCAAGAAGCGCATGAAAGCAATGGGCAAGGTGGATGTGCCGCAGGAGGCCTTCATGGCCGTGTTGCGTCTCAACCAGTAGTCGCCAGCGCTCAGGGGGTGGCCCTTCGCCGCCGCGGCACGTCCGGGTCAGCGCGGAAGAACAGGGACACGCTCAACCCGTGCTTCTTGATCTCCCGGCTGCCCTGGCGATGCAGAAGCAGCAGCCCCACGCCGGTGATCAGCTGCATCAGAATCGTGGAACCGCTGCGCGGCAGGCTCAGCAGCTCTCGTTGGTAGGGCGAGAGTGACAGCATGGCCGAGGCTTTGCGTGCCTCCGCCAGCTCCAGCTCCAGGGTGCGGGCCAGGCGCCAGCGACTCAGGCTCACCGGTTCGCTGGGCGAGATGGGCAGGTTGAGGCCGCGGCTTCTGATGATGGCCTGCAGGGCGGCCGGAGTGGTGGCGGCATCGGCCTGCGCGAGCCACTGGGCCTGCTGGCTCACCATCGCCTGATCGTCCCTCTCGGCCCTGCTCATGCTCTGCCGGAGCAGCTGGACGTTGGTGAGGGTGATCCAAGGCAGGAGCACCAGGCAGGCCAGGGCCAGGGGCACCAGGAAGCGATGCAGCACCGCGGTGGGCAGGAATTCCCGCGGTTGCCGCTGGCGCCCGCCCCCCAGCAGGTAGAGGCTGATGCCCAGGGGCAGCAGGGGCAGGGAGTTGCTCAGGGTGGTGAGGGCCGAAAGCTGTTGGATCGATGGGCCTTCCAGGCTGAGGAACAGGCCAACGGCCCGGGTGGTCAGCACCAGGAGCAGCAGGATCCCCACCAGCCGCAGCTGCAACAGGGAGTACTGGAACTGGTGCCTCTCCACGAAGGGATGGATCGGGGCCCGCGGCTCCGACTTGCTGCTCATGCGCATGGCTCTGTGGATCACTTCGTTGGATTCTCGCAACCCCACCCATCCCCACGAGCCTCGTCCCTGAACCAGCCAGCGCTCTGTCCGCCGGTGGGAACACTGAGCGGACTCCGTTCCTGATCTGCTGTGCTTCCCCGCCCACGCTGCGCTGCCGACGGTTTCGCCCTGCCCCTGGCGATCGCCGCCGCCCTGGTACTGCTGCTCGCCAGCCTGGCCACCCAGAGCGCCCTGCACCAGGCCCGACTGCGCAACGCCGCCGCCCTCGGCGAGCGCGCGTTGGAGGATGCGCTGGCCTCCGCCGCCCACCGGCTGGTGGCCCAGGTGGTGGCCCGCCACCCGTGCCTGCTCGCCCTGCCCCTGGAGCACTGGCCCCACGCCGGCGGGGTCTGTGCCGACGCCCTCCAGCAGGCCGCCCTGCGGGAGGGGCAGGTGGCCGCCCTCCCCTATCGCCTGCTGGCCTGGCAACCGACCTCGGCGGCCGAGCCGGCTCTCCCCAGCCTGCATCTGGAGCTGGCCAGCCGCGCTGCCGCTCCGGCCAGGCCGGCGGCCTTCGCCCTGGATCTGCACGGGCAGCCCCCCCAAGTGCGGGGGCTGCGGGAGCTGGGGCTGCGGGGAACGCGGCCATGAGCCTCACGGAAGTGCTGGTGGCCTCCTGCCTGCTGCTGGGCGCTCTGAGCGGCTCGCTGCAGCTCTGGGCCTTCACGGTTGGGATGGCCGGCGAGGAGGAGCGTCGTCAGCTTCTGCGGGAGCGGGTGGAGGCGGAACTGATCGGCGGCGAGGCCCGGTTGCGGCTCCTCAGTCGCGCCCTTCCACCCAGCGGAGATTGCCATGCCCAGGGCCGCTCCCTTCAGGCGGCCCTGGAGGCCTCTCCCCTGCCCGAAGGGCTGCGCCGTCAGCTGCGCCTCCAGGACGAAGGGCCGCTGCTGGAGGTCAGCGTCGACGCCGAGGGTCTGGGGGAGCCGCGCCAGCGGCTCTGGAGTCCGGCGGCCCTCGGGCTGTGTGCCCCGGCGGCAGCGCCCGCCGTCCCGGAGTCATGAAATCCTCCTGCGCAGGCCATTCGCTCGCTGAGCTGCTGGTGGCGGTGGGGTTGCTGGCCGTGCTGGGGCTGCCGGCCCTGAAGCTGGCGGGTGGCAGCCTGGCCGCCCAGCGGCTGGAGAGCGTCAGCAGGCGGGTGGTGCTCGGCCTGGAACTTGGCCGCGCCGCCGCCCAGCGCAGCGGTCAGCCCTGCGCCCTCCAGCTCGATCAGGAGGGCTGGCGGGAGCCCGAGGGTGGCTCTCTGCCCGGTTGTGCCGGCGTTCGTCTTCTGCTCGGTGCCGACGGTGACGCGTCGGGGGTGCAGCTGCGCCACAACCTTCCTGATGCCGTGCGCTTCACCAGCAATGGCCTGGTGCTCGATGGCGGCACGGTCGTGGTGAATGCGCCGGGCACGGCACTGGAGCGCTGCGTGGTGATGTCCCTGCCGCTCGGCGTGGTGCGGATGGGCCGCTGGCTCGACGGGGAGTGCCGTCCCGATCCCTCCCTGTGATGGGACCCGTCTCCCGCCGCTGGCGCAGACCACGGGGGTTCAGCCTGTTGGAGCTCCTGCTGGCGAGCCTGCTGGGCCTGCTGCTCTGGGGAGCGGCGGTGCGGCTGCTGATGGCGGAGGGGGAGCAGGGAGCGCGCCTGAGCCGTCTCGCACGGGAGCGGCTCTGGCAGCGCCGCAGTCTGGATCTGATCCG
>JBIKTO010000414.1:0-2948 GCA_044348065.1 Cyanobium sp. | reverse complement strand
CACGGTGGTGGTGCGGTCTTTGCTGGCGGCGCGGAGGAAGAACACCAGCCCGATCGCCAGCAGGAGGGTGAGCAGCAGGGTGGACCCCAGGGTGGACATGGTCGGCAGCCGTCGGGGCCGAAGAGAGGTGGCATTCTCCCCCATCCGGGCTGGAGTTGCTGGGTCACGATGGGGAGTGACCGTCTTTCCCGCCGCGCGCCCCGATGTCCCAGGCTCCCGCCAGCTCCACGCTGCCGCCGCCGGCGCGCTTCGCCGTGTTCGACGGCGATCTCGATGACGAATGGGCGCGGCTGTATGGCGGCGCCGGCGCCCTGGCGGTGGACACCGAGGCGATGGGGTTGATGCACGGTCGCGACCGGCTCTGTCTGGTGCAGATCTGCGATCAGGCCGACAACGTGACCTGCATCCGCCTGGCGCGGGGCCAGCGGCAGGCGCCGCGGCTGCAGGCCCTGCTGGAGGACGGCGGCATCGAGAAGGTGTTTCACTTCGCCCGCTTCGACGTGGCGGCCCTGGCGGAGAACCTCGCCATCGCCGTCAACCCGATCTTCTGCACGAAGGTGGCCAGCCGGCTGGCCCGCACCTACAGCCCCCGCCACGGCCTCAAGGAGGTTGTGGGCGAACTGGTGGGGGTGGAGCTGGACAAGCAGGCCCAGAGTTCCGATTGGGGACGGGTGGAGGAGCTCAGCGACGCCCAGCTGGCCTACGCCGCCGGCGATGTGCGCTGGCTGCTGGCGGCCCGCGACCGCCTGGAGCTGATGCTGCGGCGGGAGGAGCGCTGGGAGCTGGCCCAGCGCTGTTTCGCCTGTCTGCCGGTGATCGCCGAGCTGGATCGCCAGCGCTTCGGCGCGATCTTCGAGCACTGAGCCCCGGCCGGCGGGCTGATCTCCGGGGTGGTCAGTCCTCGGTCATGAAGTAGTCGTCACTGCTCAGCGCCTGCAGCATGGCGGTGAGCCGGGCGGCGTTGTCGACACCGGAGGCTTCCGCCTCGGCGAGCATCTGTTCCGCCAGGGCCAGGCGGGCGGCGGTGTCACGGCTTCCCTCCTGGGCGGCGCGGATGTCGACCCGGCGGCGGGCGGCCGCGAGGCTGACCCCGAGGCGGCTGGCCAGGCGGCCGCAGGCGGCGTTGTAGTCGCGGTCGGGGATGCCGGCCATCGCGGGGGGAAGGGGCAGGGCGTGGATGGGTCCATCATCCCCCGCCGGGGTCCGCGCCAGCGCCGCCCGCCAGCAGCCGGGCTTCGATCAGGGCCGCCAGCCGCCCACTGCCGCCGGGCGGGCCCATGCGCCGCGCACCGATCGCCCCCAGCCGCCGACGCAGCGCGCCATCGGCCAGAAGCGCTTCCAGATGCCGGCGCAGCTCGGCGGCGTCGTGGCAGGGGTGCACCGCCCCCCCCAGCAGCCGGCTCTGGCGCGTGGCGAAGCCCGCCTGGAACTGGGGCCCGGCGCCAGGCAGGGAGAGGGCGGGGATGGCCAGCCCCACCAGCTGCTCACAGGCTGTGCCGGCGGTGGCCAGGCCCACCTCCCCCCAGGCGGCCCAGGAAGCGAAGCGCCCCGGGCCGATCAGCAGTTCCAGCGGGCCCCGCCGCCAGGCCGCAGCCGCGTCAGAGCCGGCGGGAATCGGCTGGGGGAGAAAGCCGGCCGCCGCCAGCAGGGGAGCCAGCTCCGCCGGGGTGGGGCGGCCACCGGTGCAGAGCAGGACGGTGGTGGGCCCGGCCATCTGCGGCGGCAGGGCCGCCAGCAGGCGCTCCAGGTTGCGCTGCGCCTCGGGCATGCGGCTGCCGGGAAGCAGGAGCAGCCGTCGCCGGTCCGCCAGCCAGTCGGGCGGGGGGAGCGCTGAGAGGCCATCCATCATCGGGTTGCCAGGCGCCAGGGCAGGCACCCGGTGTCGCCGCAGGTTGCGGGCCGTGAGGCGATCCCGCACGGCCACCAGGCGGCAGCGCCGGCAGCGCATCAGGGCCCACTCCCAGGGATCCCACTCGCTGCCCTTGAGCCGGTGGCAGGCGTCGGCGAGGGGGGTGGCCCGCCAGCCCTGCGGCACGGGTGTGGCCCAGGTGAGATCGCTCTTGGGGGTGCCGACGAAACCGAAGGGCGCGCCGGCGCACCAGGCCAGCAGCAGCGGCAGAAGGTCGCCCACCGCCAGGATGGGAGCGCCGCTCCGGCCCCAGCGGCGCACCAGCCGCCACTGGCGCCCGCTGAGCCCGGCCAGGCCGGCCCCCAGATCCGCCAGCAGCCCGGGCAGGCTCTGATTGCTGAAGCCACCGCTGGGCAGCTCCTGGCGGGGTCCAACCCGCTGGAGCAGCCCCAGCCCTTCCGCCGTGGCGAACGCCTCTCCCTGGCCCACCAGGGGGAGAACCGAGACGGAACACCGCGAGGGCCGCTGTTGCTGCAGGGCCTCGATCAGTCGCAGGGCGATCAGATCCTCCCCGTGGCCGTTGCTCAGGACCAGCAGGCGGGAGGGCATGCCATGGCTGATACGATCCGAAGACGGGAGTCTGCTCCCCGGCCGGCGGCATGGCCAAGTGGTAAGGCAGAGGATTGCAAATCCTTTACCCCCAGTTCGAATCTGGGTGCCGCCTCTGAATTCGACGGGTTCCGACGGCTCCATCGATGGTGCACGGCCGATGAATCGCCCATGTGGCACGCAGCCTATGGGGAACCGCCTCGTTGGGCGTCCAGGATTTTGGTCCTGCTCAAGCTGAAGGTGGGCGGAAGATAAAGAGGGCTCTGCCTGGGATGCCTCAGCGATTCCCAGGATTCACCTTCCACATGGCACCTGGTGGTAACGCCCCTTCAAGTGGTGTAACTCAGGAGGTCCAGTGTCCCTCTCCGGAGGGTGAAGAGGGGCAGTCAGGTAATGACTGCCTGGAAGCTGATCGCTCAGCTCCATTGATTCACTATGAACCCTGGCGGCTGAATACGCAACTCAGCGATCGTGAGTTCTGTGTTGATTG
>JBIKTO010000411.1:0-2966 GCA_044348065.1 Cyanobium sp. | reverse complement strand
CGGGCACCATGGAACCGCACACCGCCGCGTCCCCCCATGTCCAAGCCGCTGGCGGTGAGCCTGATCGGCTACGCCGCCGCCACCCTCACCACCCTCAGCTTCTTCCCCCAGGCGATCAAAACCGTGCGCAGCGGCGACACCCGCGGCATCTCCCTGCCCATGTACCTGCTGTTCACCACCGGCATCTGCCTCTGGGGCGTCTATGGGCTGATCACCCGCGATGGGCCGCTGATCGTGGCCAATGCCATCACCCTCGTGCCCGCGGCGGTGGTGCTGGAGCGCAAGCTGCGGGCCGGGCGCCCCAGTGCCGGCATCCGCCTCTGGAGGGGCTGGTGAGGGAGGCGCTGCTGGTGGCCCTCGGCGCCGTGCCCGGGGCCTGGTTGCGCTTTCGCCTCGTCAACCACCTCGAACCGCTGCTGCCTCGCCGGCACTGGGGCACCTTTGCCGTCAACCTGATCGCCTGCTTCGCCCTCGGCCTGCTCTCCGCCCTGCAAACCCGCGGCAACCCCGAGTCCGCTCGCCTGATGCTGCTGCTGAGCACCGGCTTCCTGGGCAGCTTCAGCACCTTCTCCACCTTCATCGCCGAATGCGCCCAGGGCCTCGGGCGCGGCGAATGGCTCGCGGCCCTTGTTCTGCTCGTGGCCTCCCTGGCGGGGGGGCTGCTGGCTTTCCTCACCGGTCGCTTCCTGGCGGGTTGACCCATGGGGCCCCGCCGCCGCGAGCTGCTCGACCTCTCCCTGGTGGCGGCCGGCGCCATCCCCGGCGCCCTGCTGCGCTGGCAGCTGCCCAACCTCCTGCTGGCCAACCTGCTCGGCTGCCTGCTGCTCGGCCTGCTGCTCGGCTGGCCCGGCCCCCGGCCCCGGCTGATGCTCTGGGGCGGCATCGGCTTCTGCGGCTCGCTCACCAGCTTCAGCTCCTGGATGCTGCAACTCGCCGCCCTGCCCCTCGCTTCGGCGGCCTTCTGGTGGGCCTTGCTGGTGCCGCTGCTCGGCGGCTTCGCGGCCTTCTTCGCCGGCGCGGCGCTGGCCGGCGGCTTGGTGAGGGAGATCGGCCGGGGCAACGGCAGCCGCCTCAGGCGCTGAACGCCTTGCGGGCCGGAATCGGATAGGGGATGCGCCGGTGCCGCATGCGCCGCCACACCCGCACGAACGCCCGGATCACCAGCTCCAGCTCGCCGCGGCTGATGCCGCTGTTCTCCAGCTGGCCATCCTCCTGGCGCGCCTCCACGATGCGGTGCACCATCGCCCGCGCCTGCTCCTCGCTCGTATCCGGCGGCAGCGAGCGCAGGGCCGCCTCACAGCCATCGGCCAGCATCAGAATCGCCGTCTCCCGGCTGCGGGGGATCGGGCCCCGGTAACGAAAGCTCTCCTCCGCCACCGCAGGATCGCGCTCGCGGGCCTGGTGGAAGAAGTAGCCCATCTTCAGACGGCCCTGGTGCTCCGGGATGAAATCCGCCAGCGGCCGGGGCAGCCGATAGCGGCGCGCCAGCTTCAGACCCTCATCCACATGGGCCTGCAGGATGCGGGCGCTGGCGAAGGGATCATCCAGCTCCTCGTGGGGATTGGCGCCGCTCTCCTGGTTCTCGATGAACCACTGCGGACCATGCAGTTTGCCCACATCGTGATAGAGCGCCCCGGTGCGGATCAGGTCCACATCCGCATGGATCGCCCGGGCCCCCTCCTCCGCCAGGCTGGCGATCATCAAGGTGTGCTCAAACGTGCCCGGCGCTTCGGTGGAGAGCCGCCGCAGCAGCGGCCGCTCCAGGTCGGCCAGCTCCATCAGCCGCGAGCGGGTCAGCAGCCCGAAGAAGCTCTCCACCAGCGGCGCCAGCAGCAGGCCCCCCAGGAGCAGGGCCATCATCAGCAGCGCCTCGCTCAGCAGTTCACCCCCCGCCGGCACCACCGCCAGCGGGTTGCCGCTCCCCCACGCCCACAGCTGCAGCACCAGTGCCTGCAGGAGGATCGCCCCCAGGGGCAGCAGCACCGCCAGCTGCAGGAGCTGGGCCCGGTTGCGCTGGCGGCCCGCCAGCACCGCCGCCACCACCGCCACCGCCGCGGCCATCAGCAGGCGCACCTCGAGCAGCGCATCGAGCGGAATCGGCCACAGCAGGCTGGCGGCCGCCAGCCAGGCCAGCCCCGCCGGCGTTCCCAGGCCCTGCGCCACCAGCAGCGTGGGGGGCACCAGCAGGGCCAGCGGGCTCACATCCGTGCCCAGCCACAGCTTGCAGCCCTGCACCACCAGCAGCATCGCCAGCGCCAGCAACGCCTGGCGGGGCTCCAGGCTCGCCCGCCAACGCCGCATCACCAGCAGCATCACCCCGCACACCGCCAGCCCTTCGCCGAAGTGCCCCAGCCAGGCCAGCGGCCGCGGCCCGCGGCTCACCCGCTCGAAATGATCCAGCACGTCGAAGGCCTGGGGTGTGATCGTCTCCCCCTGCTGCACGATCAGATCGCCCCGCTCCACCCGGATCGTCGGCACCCCCTGCTTGCGCACCAGCTGCACGATCCGCGTTTCGCTCAGGCCCGGGTCGTTGCGCAGGTTCGTGCGGCCCTCCAGGCTCGCCGCCACCAGCCGCGCCCCCAGCCGCCGGCCGATCGCCGGCTGGCCCGCCAGATGCAGCTCGGCCGCCTCCACCAAGGTGCTCTCCGCCACGCTCGCCACCACCCCCTGCCCCAGCATCCGCAGCTGGGCCTGGCGCACCGCCTGCTCCCACGCCAGCCGCTCCGAGGGCCACAGGCTCGCCAGCCACTGCCGCTCGCCGCCGCTCAGGTTCAACGGATCGATGCGGGCCTTGCCGCTGGAGAGCTGCGCCTGCACCGCCGCCAGCCGCCGGCTCAGGTCGTCCTCCAGCCGCCGGCTGGCCGCCCCATCCACCACCTGCACCTGGCTGCGGATCACCATCCGCCGCCGCCGCTCCTCAAAGGCGCTGGTGTCCCACACGCTGGCATCGCGGGGAGCCACATAGG
>JBIKTO010000412.1:0-2966 GCA_044348065.1 Cyanobium sp. | reverse complement strand
GTCGATCCGGTCGTGCTCCCGCTGGTTGTGATAGCCGAGCAGGCAGCGGTAGCAGCCGGCCTCACACTCCGGATCGGCATCCTCCAGGGCCGCTTCGATCACCGGCAACGGATCGCTCAGCCGCCAGTGGCACACCTCCAGGGCGGTGCGGCCCAGCTGCCGCAGCGCTGATGGGCTCTCCACCAGGCGGCTGAGCACACCTGCGCCACCCTCGGCGCTTTCATACAGCAGCAAGGCACTGGCTTCCTCCTCGTTTGGCATCAGCTCGGCGGCGATCTCGCTGCCATCGAGCTGGAAGGCCACCTCGATGCCGCGCTTGAGCGCGTTCTTCAGGCTGAGCAGCTTGAGCGGCTCCCAGTTGTTGGCGAATTGCAGCAGCAGGGCGTTTTTGCGGTCCTGCACGTAGGGCGTGATCTTCACGTAGCCCACTTCGGCCGCATCGTCCTCTCCCTCGCCGGCGGTGGCGTTGCCAGCTTCCAGCTGTTTCTCTCCGCCCCAGCGTCCACTGATCGGGTGGATGGGGAAACCCATGTCGCTGCGGTTCTCCCGCCGCCGCCAGCCGAGGTTGATGCGGCTGATCGTGGTGGCCGGCGCATAGCTCAGCTCCAGCAGCGGCTGGCCGCCACTGCTCACCTGCGCGCGCGCCACCTTCACCACACCGTTCTCCTGCGGGAACTCATAGGTGGTGAGCAGCTCGTAGCCCAGCCGTTGCCGCTCTTCGTCGTCGGAGGTGATCCGCTCGGCACGCCGGGTGTTCACCTGCTCGATCTGATACAGCCGAGGGACCCGCACGGCTTTGCCTTTCGGTTCCTCCTGGAGCGGCGCACCGCAGTGACGGCACAGCTCCACTTCATCTAGAGCCGAACCCAGATGGGCATGACCACAGACGCCGCAGAGCAGGGCGTCCTGGGTGGCCAGGGTCACGGTCCCCGCGGCCACGGCGTTGTCCTGCAGGCCCAGGATCGCGCCCTTCACCTTGTAGGTGTTGCCCTCGTGATAGATCAGCGAATGGGGTCCGAACTCGCTTATCCCCACGAAGCGCGGCCGGGTGATGAACGTACCGCCGCCCACCTGCTCACGGCTGCCGGGGATGTAGGCCATCAGCGGCAGGCGCGGGAAGTTGTAGCCCGGCATGAAGCCCTGGCTGGCCAGGTAGCGGTAGGTACTGAAGTCGTTGTTGTTGTTGCCGCTGCCTGGTTTGTCGGCCAGCAACAGCTGCTGCTGCAACCGCGCCGCCCGCTGGCGTTGATCCGCCGCCTGCCGCTCCCGCTCCGACAGGGAGTGGTTGGCCTGATCCTGCTGAGCCTGGGCGAACTGGCTATCGACCGCCTCCAGCAGATCCCGCCAACGGCGCAGCGCAGCATCGAAATCGAGGGCCGCACCTCGGATCAGGGCATCCAACCAGCTGCCGGTGAGCCAGGGTGGCGGGCTGCTGCCCAACCAGTGGTTCTCGATCAGGTCGTCGACGATCGCCTGGCCATCGGTCTGGGCACTGCGGCAGGCGTCATCACTTGCGAGCGACTCGCGCAGATCCGCCACCAGCGGCCTTCCCACAGCAGCAAGATCCACGAGCTCCTTCACCTTGCCTGGCAACCGCTGGCGGGTGGCAGCCAACCAGAGCGCCCGGAAATGGGCCTTGAGCAGTTCCTCGTTGGCCAGCTCCAGCGTGGGAGCATTCACCGCACCGGCCACCATGCGGGTGGGGTCGGAGAAGAAGTATTGATCGTGCGGTGACGTGGCACCGCAGTAGCTGAGCACCAGCGCTGGTTGTCCGCTCCGCCCGGCACGGCCACTGCGCTGTGCATAGTTGGCCGGTGTGGGCGGAACATTCCGCAGGTACACCGTGTTGAGCGAGGAGATGTCCACGCCCAGTTCCATGGTGGGGGAGCAGTAGAGCAGCCGTAGTCGGGCATCACGGAACTGTTTCTCCCGCTGTTCCCGAACCCCGGCATCCACCTGGGCCGTGTGCTCCCGGGCTTCCAGGGTCTGAACAAAAGGCCGGCCCTCGGCCTGGCCTGGGTCGGCAATCAGCGCGGCAAGATCCTCATAGAGGTTGCGGAAATAGGCATTCACAGGTCCGCGGCGGCCGCTGGATTCCAGTTGCTGGCGCAACCGCTCGGCGTAGGCATCCTGCGCTGGAGCATCAGGATCCACCAGGTTCCAACGCAGGGCTGAGCTGTTCAATCGCCAGCCCTGCAGCACCTCGCTCTTTCGCTTGCCGACCTTCACCTCCTTGGACTTGACCAGCCCCCAGGCCGTGAGCATCGCCAGCAGGTGGCCAGTGATCTCCTGATACAGGTCGTCTTTCCACTTCATCGTGCGGTGCAACTCCTCCACCGACAGCCAGCGCTCGCGGGCCTTGAGCCAGCGCCCGAATGCTCCCCGCAATGACAGACCCTCCAACCGCTGCAGGCGCTGCTCCGCCGTGACCGGGCTCATCAGTACGGTCCGGGCCAGCTCGGGCTGTTCTTCCGCCCGGATCCCCCACACGTCCTCCAGGTCGAAACAGGCCTTACGGCGGCGCTCGAACTCCTCCAGTCCCAGGGCATCGCAATCGATCGCCAGCCGCTCGCGCATCTCCTCCAGCAAGCGGTGCAGGATCAGAAAGCGTTCCTCACTGCTCGCCTGGGCCAGCAGGGGATGGCGCTGCTGCCAGTCGGCCTGATCCTCTGCGCAGTTCACCAGCTCGGCGTAGTCGATCTCCAGCAGCCGCAACTGCTCGAGGTTGGGGTTGGTGAGCCGCCAGCCCTTGCGCAGATCCACCAGCAGCCGGTATTCCAGAACCCCCCGCAACGCCTTGCGGCGCTCCTGCTCCACGTTGGGTTTGACACCCTTGGTGGCGATGAAGTCGTCGGCCGACAAGCGCAGCGCCTTCTCGGTATCGAGCGCCAGGGTCTCCAGACTCAACTCATGCCCTGGCTTGCCGCGCAGCGCCGCCACCAGACCGGCCCGCAGCTGCAGCACCC
>JBIKTO010000056.1:0-9251 GCA_044348065.1 Cyanobium sp. | reverse complement strand
CGGCAGTTCGCCGATGAAGACCTCCTGCTCCTTGATCTCGCCGGTTTCCTTGTTGATCAGCCGGCAGGTCACATACATCTGGGACGCGAAGGTGGCGTCGCGGCGCTTCGCCTCCTCGACATCGTGGCGGGGACGCTTGAGGCGATACTCGCTGCCCACGAAGTGCAGCTCAAGCTTGCCGGTGTAATCGGTGATCGGCGAGAAGCTGTCGAGTTCTTCGATCAGCCCCTTCTCAAGGAACCACTTGAAGCTGGCCCGCTGCACCTCCACCAGATCGGGCAGGTAGGTGACGGTCTTGGCGACCTGGATCGCGCTGCTCATGCGGGGGAACTGCGGGACGGAATAAGGAGTGGGGCCCAAGCCCGGGAGTGAAAGGGCCCGAAGGCCGGTGGCTCAGGGGCCGGGAAGGAAGGGAGGAAGCGCCCCGGGGGGACGCCGGCCACGGCAAGAGGCGCAGCGACCACAACCCCCCTCCCCGAGGGGGAAGGAGGATCGGGCCGTGCGCCTATGGATCTCGCCGCAGGGCAAGCGCGGTTGACTCAGCCGGCGGAGCCGCGGCCCCGCTGGGCAAGGCGACCGGTGGGATCATCGGTGACTGGATCGACAAAGGGAGCGCTTCAGCTTCCAGGCCAATGAACAACTATACACAGGGGCTCGGCAAGGCGAAGAGGCGAACGGCGTTGGCGGTGCTGAGTCGGGCCACCTCGGCCAGGCTTTCCCCGCGCAACTCCGCCACCCGGGCCGCCACCGCCGCCACGTAGGCGGGTTCATTGCGCTGGCCGCGGCGCGGCACCGGGGCCAGGAATGGGCAGTCGGTCTCCACCAGGAAGCGGTCGGCCGGCACTCGGCGGGCGCACTCGTGGGTTGGCTCGGCCCGCGGAAAGGTGACGGTGCCGCTGAAGCTGATGTAGAACCCCAGCTCCAGGAAGCCCTCCATCTCCTCGGGCGTGCCCCCCCAGCAGTGCATCACCCCGCGGGGGCAGCGGCCGGCCGCGCGGCGGTGCCCGAGCTCGGCCAGCATCGGCGCGGCGGCGTCGCGGCAGTGGATGATCACCGGCAGATCGAGATCCACCGCCAGATCGAGCTGGGGCGCCAGCACCGCCAGTTGCTCCTCCAGGTTCTGCTGGCGGAAGAGATCCAGCCCCAGTTCGCCGATGGCCACCACGCGAGCGTCGGCCTCGGCGGCGGCCCGCAGCACCTCGGCGGTGTCCGGGCGCCAGTGCTGGGTGTCCAGCGGATGGACCCCCACCGAATAGCGGAGCTCCGGCAGGCGGTCGGCCAGGGCGCGGATGGCCGGGATCTCCGAGGGCTCCACGCAGGCGTGAACCAGCGCGGTGACCCCGGCCTCCCGCCAGCGCGCCACCACCGCGTCCAGGTCGTCCTCGAAGTTGCGAAAGACGATGTGGCAGTGGGAGTCCACCAGCGGGACCGCAGCGGGGTCGGCAGGGGATGGGGGGGCGCTGACGCTCATCGGCGACGACCATCCGGTCGGAGGGAGGTCCATTGTGGCGGCAGCGATCCGCCGCGGCGGGGCCTCCCCCCCCCAGCGGCCCTACTCCGCAGGCGTGGCGGCGGCGGCCGGGGCGCCGGCGGGCTCCAGGGCCTTGCGGACGGCCACCGTGAGCCGCGACTTCTGGTTGGCGCCAGTGTTGCGGTGCAACACCCCCACCTTCACCGCCTTGTCGATCTTGCTGAAGGCGGCATTCATGCTTTTCTGCACCGCCTCCTTGGCCTCGCCATCGGCGGTGGGCCCGCAGGCGGCGCAGGCCGTGAAGCAGCGCTTCATCAACGTGCGCAGGGCCGACTTGTAGGAGCGGTTGCGCAGGCGGTTGCGTTCCGCGATCTCAATGCGCTTCTTCGACGACTTGTTATTGGCCACAGGATACGGGCAGGGACTGGGCAAACAAAGATCGTACCAAGCGGGCGCCGCACCAGCCGTCCGCCGCAGGCCTAGCGTCAGCCAGCGCCCCCTCCGCCGGAGCCCCTTGGTCGCCTCCCGTTCCGCCACCGCCCCTGGGGGCGCCGCCCCCGAAGAGGCCTCCCCTCTCTCGATCCTCTGCCTGCGCGACGCCGACGCGGCGCACCGGCGCCTGGCGGCGATCGCTGATCGCACCGGCGGCGACCGGATGCTCCGTGAGGAGGCGGCGGTGGCGGAGATTCTCGAGGCGGTGCGCAGCCGTGGCGACGCCGCGCTGCTGGAGCTCAGCGAGCGCTTCGACGGCCTCCGCCCCGATCCCCTGCGGATCCCCGAGGAGCGGCTGGCGGAAGCGTGGCAGAGCACGCCGCCGGTCCTGCAGGAGGCTCTCGACCTTGCCCACAGCCGGGTGCTGGCCTTTCACCAGGCCCAGAAGCCCACCGATCTGTCGCTCACCGGACCCCACGGCGAGCGGCTCGGCCGCCGCTGGCGGCCGGTGGAGCGGGCCGGTCTGTACGTGCCCGGTGGCCGGGCCGCCTATCCGAGCACCGTGCTGATGAATGCCGTGCCGGCCCGCGTGGCCGGGGTGGAGCGCCTGGTGATGGTCACCCCCCCCGGCCCGGGCGGCGAACCCAACCCCACCGTGCTGGCCGCCGCCCACCGGGCGGGGGTGCGGGAGGTGTACCGCGTCGGCGGCGCCCAGGCGATCGCCGCCCTGGCCTGGGGCACCGAGACGATCCCGAGGGTGGATGTGATCAGCGGGCCGGGCAACCTCTGGGTCACCCTGGCCAAGAAGGCCGTCTACGGCCGGGTGGGCATCGATTCCCTGGCCGGTCCCAGCGAGGTGCTGGTGATCGCCGATGGCAGCGCCAGGGCCGAGCAGGTCGCGGCCGACCTGATGGCCCAGGCGGAGCATGACCCCCTGGCCGCCGCGATTCTGATCACCACCAGCGAGGCCCTGGCGGCGGCCGTGCCGGCGGCGATCGAGGCGCAGCTGCGGGGCCATCCCCGCGCCGCCATCACCCGAGCCGCTCTCAACGACTGGGGGCTGATCGTGGTGGCCGCCGATCTGGAGCAGGCGGCGGCGCTCAGCGACACCTTCGCTCCGGAGCATCTGGAGCTGCTGGTGGCGGAGCCGGAGGCCCTGGCCGAGCGGATCCGCCACGCCGGCGCGATCTTCCTGGGGCCCTGGTCGCCGGAAGCGGTGGGGGACTACCTGGCGGGTCCCAACCACACCCTGCCCACCTCGGGCACGGCCCGCTTCGCCGGCGCCCTGAGCGTGGAGACCTTCCTGCGCCACACCAGCCTGATCGGCTTCAACCGGGCCGCCCTCGAAGCCACCGGCGCGGCCGTGATCACCCTGGCCGAGAGCGAGGGGTTGCACAGCCATGCCGAATCGGTGCGCCGCCGGCTCGAGTCCGACGCACCCTGACCCTCTCCGCCAGACAAACCGACCTCAGCCGCGCCGCTCCAGGTCGCGCACTCCGGCCACCCCATCGCGGATCTCGCCCACCAACACCTGGTCGGTGAGGTTGACGAACAGGCCGTTCTCCAGCACGCCGGGCAGGTTGTTGATCTCCTTCTCCAGGCCCGCCGGGTCGGCGATGCCGTCGACAAACTTCACATCCAGCACCAGATTGCCCTGATCGGTGACCACCGGGCCGGCCTTGCGCGCCGCCATGCGCAGCTCGGCCGCCCCGCCCATGGCCGCCAGATCGGCCCGCACCTGGCGCCAGGCCCCGGGCAGCACCTCCACCGGCAACAGGAAGCCGAGGTTGAGGCGCTCCACCAGCTTGCTGGCATCCACCACCACCACGAAGCGATCGGCCCGGTGGGCCACCAGTTTCTCCTGAACGTGGCAGGCGCCGCCCCCCTTGATCAGCTGGAAGGCGGGATCCACTTCGTCGGCGCCGTCGATCGCCAGATCGATGCGCTCAACCGCGTTGAGGCTGCTGAGGGGGATGCCGAGCTCAGCGGCCAGCACCTCCCCCTGGAACGAGGTGGTCACCCCGGTGATGTCCCGCAGGGCGCCACGGCGCAGCCGCTCGCCCAGGGCACGGATCATCAGGGCCGCGGTGGAACCGGAGCCCAGCCCCAGCACCATGCCGTCCCGGATCTGGTCCACGGCGGCCTCGGCAACGGCCTGTTTCATCCGGTCCTGCAGATCGGCCATCACACCCGCTGGAAAGGGCGCGACCGTAGCAGCCTCCCGGCAAAAGGGCCTCAGCCGGCCTGGGGGAGGGCCTCGGGGCGGATCGAGAGCTCGAGTTCCCGCTGGCCGCGCACCACGGTGAGGGGCAGGGGCTGTCCCACCTTGGCCTTCTCCACCTGCTGGAGCAGGGCCGAGGGGGTGGCCACCAGCTGCTGGGCGATGCGAACCACCAGATCGCCGCGGCGCAGACCCGCCTTATCGGCCGGACTTTCGGGAATCACCCGCTGCACCAGCGCCCCATCCCGCTCGGGGAGTTGCAGCAGGGCCTCGGGATCGCGATTGTTGTCGCGGGCGACGCGGGCGGTGAGGGGCACCAGCTGCAGTCCGAGGTAGGGATGCACCACCTGGCCCCCGTCGGCGAGCTGGCCAGCCACCCGCTTGGCCAGGTTCACCGGGATGGCGAAGCCCAGGCCCGCGCCCGGGCCCGAGCGCACCAGGGTGTTGATGCCGATCACCTCCCCCTCGGCGTTGATCAGAGGACCGCCGGAATTGCCGGGGTTGATGGCGGCGTCGGTCTGGATCAGATCGAGGCGCTTGTCGGCGAAGCCGAGGCTGTTGATGTCGCGGTGCAGGCCGCTGACGATCCCCAGGGTGACGGTGCGCTGCAGGCCATAGGGGCTGCCCAGGGCGATCGCCCAATCGCCCACCTCCAGGCCCTCGGAATCCCCCAGGGGGGCCGCCGGCACGCCGGGGCGGCCGGCGATGCGCACCACCGCCAGGTCGGTGACCGGATCGCTGCCCACCACCGAGCCGTCCAGCTGGCGGCCATCGGCGAGGGTGACGAAGACCGAGTCGATCGACTCGACCACGTGGGCATTGGTGAGCACCAGGCCGCGGCCGGCATCGATCACCACCCCCGATCCCTGCCCCCGTTCCCGCAGGGAGCCGGAGGGTTCGCCGAAGAGATCGCGCAGCAGCGGATCGAGCTGCGTGGGGTCAAAGGCGGCGCGGGCGGTGGTGCGCTCGGTGTCGATGCGCACCACCGCCGGGCCGACGCGGCGCACGGCCTCGGCCACGAAGCTGTGGCGGCCACCGGTGGCCTCAGGGGCGGGGGCCTCGGCCGGCGGATCGGCGAGGGCCCAGGCGCCTGGGCTGGCGAGCAGCAGGGCGGGCAGCAGCAGCAGCGGCAGCAGCCAGGCCCGCAGGGCGCCGAGCCCGTGACGGACAGAGCGATTCACGACGGCTGGTTTCACGACGGCTGTCAGGGCAGGGGGCGCCGCTCAGGGCAAGGTTGGAAGGCTAAAGACCCTGGGCAGGTCCCAGCGCAGCAGCTGGTGGCGGATTTCCCCCGTCTCCCCGAGTTCGATCAGGCGGCCGCCGGGATCGTCGGCACGGCCGAGCGGGCAGGGCTGCACGGCGGGAAAGGGGCAGAGGGTGGAGGGGCAGCCCAGCAGCGGCCGCCCCGCGGCGCCCGGCAGCCAGCCTTGCCAGTGCTGGTGCACGTGGCCGAACACCAGCCCGCGGGCCACCGCCCGCTCGGCCACCAGAGCCAGCAGCACGTCCCCATCCGCCAGGGCGATGCTGTCGAGCAGGGGGTCGCCGATCGGGCCGGGTGGGTGGTGCACCGCCAGCAGCACCCAGGCCCCCTGCCGTTCCGCCTCCACCAGCTCCCGCTCCAGCCAGGCCAGCTGGGCGGATCCGAGGCGACCCCCCACCTGGCCGGGGCAATGGCTGTCGAGCAGCAGCAGGCGCCAGGAGCCGGGGCCCTGGCCGAGGCAGCAGCGCGCCGGCGCCAGCAGTACCTGGCGACCCAGGGCCGCCCGCAGGCGCAGCAGGTGCTCATGGTTGCCCGGCAACGCCGCCACCGGGGGGAGAGCGGGATCGGCGGCGAGCAGGTCCCGCAGCCGGACGTAGCCCCCCCAGGTTTCGTCGTGGCAGAGATCGCCGCTGATCAGCAGCTGATCCGGGGGCGTGCCCGCTTCGGCCAGCTGCCGCAGGGCGGCGGCCAGCGCGTGCTGGAACAGCTCCAGCGAGGGCCGGCCACGGCAGAGACCTTCCGGATCGGCCAGCAGGTGAGGATCGCTGAGCTGAAGAATTCGCAAGCCCTTGGCCGTCCAGGGGGTATTCGGTGGCTCGAAGGTCGCGGAGCCGATTTAAGTTTGCCCTGCCGCACCGCGTCTGCCATGCCCTCCATCCCCCCCGGCACCCGCCAGCGTTGCGAGCTCTGCAAGGTGGAGATCCAGGGGATGGCGGGAGGCAACGACCTGGTGCACTTCTCGATGGGGGCGCCCGGCAGCCGCGCCAAGCTCTGGGCCCGGGTCTGCCAGTACCTGCGCAGCCCTGAGCAATGCCGCCAGTGCCTGAACCAGGATCCGACCCTGCGGGGCGACGTCACCGCCAGCGATTACTACGCGGAGGCGCCGGTGCTTGACCTGGGCAGCCTGGGGACGGCGGGGGCCGCCGGCGGAGGCGCGGGCGACCATCCCCTAGGCTGAAACCAAGCCCGCCGGGCCGGATCCAGTCCTGACGCGCAGCCCTGGCAGGGGCTGGCCCGGGACACGATCCTTGAGGACGCAACCGCGGCCCGGGCGGTCCCGCCGACCCGGTTCCCGCTTTGCCGCACCCCCTGATCGCCGATCTCGAACGCCTCGCCGACCTGGTGGCGGCCCAGGCCGGCCTTGAGCTGCAGGGCGTGGACGTGCTCACCCACCGCATCCCGATGACGGTGCGGGTGCGGGTGCAGCGCCGCGATGGAACCGACGTGAGCCTCGACGAATGCGCCGCCCTCAGCGGTCCCCTCGGCGAGGCGCTGGAGGCCAGCGGCCTGATCGAGAGCGCCTACGTGCTCGAGGTCAGCAGCCCCGGCATCGGCGACGACCTGCGCAGCGACCGCGACTTCGACAGCTTCCGCGGCTTTCCCGTCGAGGTGCTGCGCCGGGAGAGCGATGGCGGCCCGTCCCGCCTCACGGGGCTGCTGCTCGGCCGGGACGCTCAGACCCTGTTGCTCAACCTGCGGGGGCGCACCGTGCGCATCCCCCGCGAGGAGGTGGAGCAGGTGCGGCTGACCAGCCCCGAGGCCGATCCCTGATCGCCACCACAACCGAATCCCAACAACCGAATCCCCATGGCGCTTGTACTGCTGCCCGGCCTGAACAACCTGATCGAGGACATCAGCGACGAGAAGAAGCTGGCGCCCCAGGTGGTGGAGGCCGCCCTGCGTGAAGCTCTGCTCAAGGGCTACGAGCGTTACCGCCGCACCCTCTATCTGGGCATCAGCGAGGACCCCTTCGACGAGGAGTACTTCAGCAACTTTGACGTCGCCCTGGATCTGGAGGAGGAGGGCTACCGCGTCCTGGCCAGCAAGATCATCGTCGACGAAGTGGAGAGCGAGGACCACCAGATCGCCATCGAGGAGGTGCGCCAGGTGGCCGAGGACGCCCAGATCGGCGACACCGTGGTGCTGGATGTCACGCCGGAGAAGGACGATTTCGGCCGCATGGCCGCCGCCACCACCAAGCAGGTGCTGGCCCAGAAGCTGCGCGATCAGCAGCGGCGCATGATCCAGGAGGAATTCGCCGATCTCGAGGATCCGGTGCTCACCGCCCGGGTGATCCGCTTCGAGCGGCAGAGCGTGATCATGGCCGTGAGCAGCGGTCTGGGGCGACCGGAGGTGGAGGCGGAGCTGCCGCGCCGCGACCAGTTGCCCAACGACAACTACCGCGCCAACGCCACGTTCAAGGTGTTCCTCAAGGAGGTGAGCGAGGTGCCGCGGCGTGGGCCCCAGCTCTTCGTCAGCCGCGCCAACGCCGGCCTGGTGGTGTATCTGTTCGAAAACGAGGTGCCTGAGATCCAGGAGGGTTCGGTGCGGATCGTCGCCGTGGCCCGGGAGGCGAACCCGCCCTCCCGCTCGGTCGGCCCCCGCACGAAGGTGGCGGTCGACAGCGTCGAACGGGAGGTGGATCCGGTGGGCGCCTGCATCGGTGCCCGCGGCTCCCGCATCCAGCAGGTGGTGAACGAGCTGCGGGGCGAGAAGATCGATGTGATCCGCTGGTCGCCCGATCCGGGCCAGTACATCGCCAACTCCCTCAGCCCGGCCCGGGTGGAGATGGTGCGCCTGGTGGATCCCGAGGGCCACCACGCCCATGTGCTGGTGCCGCACGATCAGCTCAGCCTGGCGATCGGGCGGGAAGGCCAGAACGTGCGCCTGGCGGCCCGCCTGACCGGCTGGAAGATCGACATCAAGAACGCCCAGGAGTACGACCAGGCCTCCGAGGACGCCGTGGTCTCCCAGCTGATCGCCCTGCGCCGGGAGGAGGAGGCTCTGCAGGCTGAGGCCGAGGCGCGCCTGGAGGCGGAGCAGGCCGCCCGGGCCGAGGAGGATGCCCGGCTGCGGGAGCTCTACCCCCTGCCCGAGGACGAGGAGGACTACGGGGCCGAGGCCTATGACGAGGGCGAGGCCGGTGCGGAGGAGGAGCTGGCGCCGGTCGCCGACGCGGCGGAGAGTGTGGAGCCCCTGGCAGAGGAGTTGGAGGAGGGCCGGTGAGCCCTGGCCAGCGGCCGGTCCTGCGGCGTTGTGTGGCCTGCCGTCGTCTGGAGGATCGCCAAGCCTTCTGGCGCGTGATCCGGCTGGCGGAGGGGGGCCTCGCCCTCGACCGGGGGATGGGCCGGTCCGCCTATCTCTGCCGCTCCAGCGCCTGCCTGGAGGAGACCCGTCGGCGTCGGCGCCTGCAGCGGGCGCTGCGCTGCCCGGTGCCGGACTCGATCCTCGCCACCCTGGCCCAGCGGCTTGAGACCGACAAGTCCGCAGGCTCTGAGGCAAGATGAACGATGGCCGTGTCGTGTGCGCGGCTCGCCGGGAATTCGGGTTCACCCGCGATTCCCTCAGCGGAGCGGGCCTTCGGGCCCGACCGGTGGCCAATCCGGCCACGAGCGGTGGCCCAGCCGGGCCCCGATCCCATGGAGACCTGAATGACCAGCAGCGGCAAAGTCCGAATTTATGAGCTGTCCCGGGACCTTGGCCTGGACAACAAGGACGTGCTCGACGCCGCCGAGAAGCTCAAGATCGCCGCGCGCAGCCACAGCAGCTCGATCAGCGACGACGAGGCCCAGCGCATCCGCACCCTGATCGGCCGAGCCAACGGCTCCCCCGGGGCCGTGGCGCCAGCCGCCCCGCCCGCTCCGGTG
>JBIKTO010000410.1:0-2981 GCA_044348065.1 Cyanobium sp. | reverse complement strand
GCGGGCTGTCCAGGCCAGCCTGCCGCTGGAGCAGCTCTACGTGCTCGGCCTGCCCTGCGTCGACAACGTCAGCCGCGAGGGACTGCGCACCTTCCTGGAGAGCGCCAGCGCCTCGCCGGCCACGGTGGTGCACTACGAGTTCATGCAGGACTTCCGCATCCACTTCCGCCATGAGGACGGCCACGTGGAGACGGTGCCGTTCTTCGGTCTCGACACCCCCCGGCTCAAGGATGTCTTCGCCCCCAGCTGTCTGAGCTGCTTCGACTACACCAACGCCGGCGCCGACCTGGTGGTGGGCTACATGGGCGCCGAGTTCGGCCGCCAGTGGATCACGGTGCGCAACCCCCGCGGCGCCGAACTGCTGGCCCTGGTGGAGGCGGAGCTCGACGCCGCGCCGGTCACCAGCCGCGGCGATCGCCGCCAGGCGGTGCAACAGGGGATCGACGCCTACGACCGGGCGCTGCGCCTGCCCCGCTGGCTGGCGGAACTGGTGGGGTTTGTGGTGCAGCGGCTGGGCCCGCGCGGGCTGGAATACGGGCGCTTCTCGATCGATTCCCACTTCACCCGCAACGCCCTCTGGCTGCGGCGGAACCATGGCGAGATGGCCGAGCGCCACATCCCCGAATTCGCCCGCCGCATCGTCAGCCGCTACCGGCTGCCCTCCCCGTGAGCCCACCCGCCGCCCCCGGTGCGGGCCGCGACTGCGGCGTGCTCCTTCACCCCACGGCTCTGCAGGGCAGTCCGGTCTGCGGCAGCCTCGGCGCCCCGGCCCGGGCGTGGATCGCCCTGCTGGGTCGGGAGGGGGTGGGGGTGTGGCAGGTGCTGCCGCTGGCCCCCACCGACGGCACCGGCTCCCCCTACAGCTCCCCCAGCGGCTCGGCGCTCAACCCCTGGTTGATCGATGCCGATGACCTGGTGGCCGAGGGCTGGCTGCTGCCGGCCGACCGTGACGGCCTGCCGGGCTGCCGCGCCGGCGGCGGCGGCCGGCTGGATCCGGCCCTGGCCGGCGAGCGGGCGATGGCGCTCGGGGCGGCCCTGCGCCGCGGCTGGGATGCCCGGCCCGCCAGCGAGCGGCAGGCCTTCCAGCTCTGGCAGCGCCGGCAGAGCTCCTGGCTGCGCGACCACTGCCGTTTCATGGCCCTGCGCCGTCTCCATGGCGGCCAGCCCTGGTGGGAGTGGCCGCAGCCGCTGGCGGCGCGGCAGCCCGGCGCCCTGCGGCGGCTGGAGCGCGACCAGGCCGAGGCGTTGCTGGAGGAAGCCCTGCTCCAGTGGTGCTGCGAGCGCCAGTGGCGACGCCTGCAGGCGGAGGCCGCCGCGGTGCGGGTGCGGCTGGTGGGGGATCTGCCCTTCTACGTCGCCCACGACAGCGCCGACGTCTGGGCCCATCCGGGGCTCTTCTCCCTTCGCCAGGACGGCCGGCTGGTGGCCCAGAGCGGCGTGCCGCCCGATTACTTCTCGCCCACGGGCCAGCTGTGGGGCACACCGGTGTACCGCTGGTGGCGCCACCACCTGAGCCGCTTCCACTGGTGGATCGAGCGGCTGGAGCGGCAGTTATCGCTCTACGACCTGGTGCGCCTCGACCATTTCCGCGCCCTGGAGGCCTACTGGCGTGTTCCCGGGCAGGACGACACCGCCATGAACGGCGCCTGGCGGCCCTCACCCGGCGAAGCGCTGCTGCGGCGGCTGAGGCGGCGCTGCCGCCGGCGGGGCCTGCTGCTGGCCGGCGATCGCCTGCCGCTGATCGCGGAAGACCTGGGGGTGATCACGGCGCCGGTGGAGGCGCTGCGCGACCGCTTCGCCCTGCCCGGCATGAAGATCCTGCAGTTCGCCTTCGATGGCAACGACGCCAACCCCTACCTCCCCGCCAGCTACGTGGGCGAGCGCTGGGTGGTGTACACCGGCACCCATGACAACGCCACCACCCTGGGCTGGTGGCGCAGCCTTGATGAGGACTCGCGCCGACGGGTGGGCGAAACCATCGGCGCCGAGGTCACGGCGCCGGGCTGGCAACTGCTGGAGCTGGCGCTGGCCTCAACGGCGGAATTGGTGGTGGTTCCCCTGCAGGATCTGCTGGAGCTGGGGGATGAGGCCCGCTTCAACGTGCCCGGCACCACGGAGGGCAACTGGAGCTGGCGGCTCGATCGACCGGTGGCCGCGCTGGCGGGCCCGGTCCATGGTTATGGCGCGATGGCCGGGCGCTGGGGTCGCTCGCCGCTTGCCGTCCGGCCGGCGGGGCTCGGGGCCGGCGGATAGCGGAAGAGCCCCGGATCGCCGGCCACCGGCGGCAGGGAACGACCCCGCCAGAGCACCTGGCCTGGGGCCGGAGCTGGCTCGAGCCGCAGCTCGAAGGGGGGCAGCATCGGCAGGCTGATCGCGCCGCTCACGCCCTGGAGGCTGGTTTCCCCGGTGCGGTCGCCCACCAGGCGCAGGCGGCTGGGCGTTGGCAGTTGCAGCTGCAGGCGCCCGAGGGCCAGGTCGGCGCGGGGGGCGGCGCGGCTTTCGACCCGCAGCCGAGCCAGGGCCTGACCTGCGGCGGCGCGCCGCAGGGGCTCGAGCTCCGGATAGGCCTGAAGCAGCAGGGCATCGGCCTCCTGGGCGCTGGCGGCCGCCTCGGCGGAGGGGGCCATCGGCGGCAGCGGCCGGGCGGTGAGGCGTCCCTGCAGGGCCAGGCGCTCCTGCTGCAGGTTGAGGGCGTAAAGGAGCAGCAGGGTGAGGGCCCCATACAGCAGGGTGCCCTGCCAGGTGCGGAACACATCGATCGAGCCCGGCGTGAAGCGCAGCAGCCGCGGGTCGCGGCGCGACGACGGGCTGCGTTCCCGCTCCGGCGGCAGGGCGGCGTCGAGGCTGCCGGGGGAGAGACAGAGCCGCTGCTCGAGAAGCGGCAGCATGGTGCGCAGGTAGGCCGCCTCCGGCAGCCGCTCGCGCCAGCCCTTCTCCAGCGCCTCCAGCACCGGCGTGCTGATGCGGGTGTCCTGGGCGAG
>JBIKTO010000409.1:0-2989 GCA_044348065.1 Cyanobium sp. | reverse complement strand
CCAAAAGAAGACAGGAAAAGAAAGAGGGGCAAGCCTGCTGGATCAGAGGGAAGACAGGAGCCTGGAGAGGAGCAGCCCAGAGGCCGCCAGAGCCCAGAGGGTTGGGAAGCAGGAGCACAGGGAGCTGGCCCGCAGCCTGAGGTGACGGCCGCCCCTCCAGAGGCCAGAGCCCCTGACGCGGAACCCGCAGAGCCGGAGCCCAAAGAGGGCCGCGGCGACAACGCCCTGCTCGATCGGTTGGTTGCCGCCTTCCGACAGGCGGCTCCGGCGCAATGGCCAACGCCCGATCGGCTCACGGCCTCACGGGAACTCCGCAGCCGCCTCCGCCAGGCTCTGGAGCACGCCGGCAGCCCCGAGGCCCTGGA
The DNA here is from genome assembly GCA_044348065.1 of Cyanobium sp. GTDB lineage: Bacteria > Cyanobacteriota > Cyanobacteriia > PCC-6307 > Cyanobiaceae > Cyanobium. Next base: position 2,624 of record JBIKTO010000409.1, on the reverse strand, counting down.
GCAGCGCCTGCGGGCCGCTCTGGGCGCCGTGCCCAGCTGGTACCGGCAGACCTACCCGGTGCGGCCCGATGGCAGCCGCCGGCCGGCCTACCAGTTCTTTGACCTGCTCTTTCGCGCCACGGCAGCCGAGCGCGAATGCGGGGTGGAGGCCTGGCACCTGTTCGCCTGGAGTGAGGGCGCCGTGGCTCCTGCGGCGGCCTCCGAGCCCGGTCACAACAGCGGGGTGGAGAGCGACCTGCAGCGGGCCCGGCGGCTCCTGCAGTGGGAGTCCTGCCAGTGGGTCGCCATCGGCATCGAGGGCATCGCTCTGCCCCGCGAGGAGAAGCGGCATCTGGCCTCCCTGCTGGAGGAGCAGGGCTTTGGCAGCCCCGGCACCGCCGAGCGCCAGTACGGCCCGCCGCGGCCGGGCGATCCGCTCCAGGAACCGCTCCCCTGGCTGAGCGGCAGCCACGGCAAGCCCCCCAGGCACAAGCCAAACCCGCTCTCCGCCTGATCACTTGACCGCCTCGGAACCCTCTGACGCCCCTTCTCACGCGATGCGATGACCAGCCATCCGAACCCCCCGGCGCTCCCCGCCCGCAGCTCCCACAAGCCGCGCCCGCCCCAGCCCGGCCAGCCCCAGCCCGGCCAGCCGCAGGCGGCTCCACAGGCGGCGCCACAGGCCCCTCAAGCTGACTCGGCCCAACCCCAGGCCATCACCAATCCCCCCACCGAGGCCCCCCCTGGGGGCTTTGATCCGGGGTTGCTGGATGAGCTCATCCTCAGCGGCGACTGGGTGGCCACCAGCTATGGGCCGTTCCCGGTGAGCGATCCGGAGGATCGGATCGAGCCGGCGCCACCCGAACTCCTGGAGCACGAGCGCAACCTGCTCGCAGTTGTCCTGCAGGGGCCGGAGGATCGGCGCGAGCTGTGGGGGATCTTTCGCCGCCGGCTCGGGCTGCGCTTCAACGAGCCGGTGCCGGAGTGGCTGTGGAGCCACCGGGAGCTGCGCTGGGTCGCCGCGGAGCTCGATGCGATCTTCCTCGGCCAGCGGGATGTGCGGGTGCTCAATGCCGCGGCCCTGCGCCATGACCTGCGCGAGCGCGCCACCACCGGCCGCTGGGACGGCTGCCTCCAGCAGGCCGAGACCACCCTGGTGCACCTGCTGGGCTGGGCGGAGGGGGCCTCCGCGCTGGATTTCCCGATCGCCTGCGATCTGCTGCAGACCGCCCGCGCCCGCCATCACTTCAGCGCCGCCCTGGGCCGCCACACCGCCCGCCTCCGCAAGGACGTGGCGATCGAGGCGGAGATGCACGCCTGCCGCCAGGCGATCAATGAGGCGATCGCCATCACCGCCGGACGGTTGCGGGATGTGCAGCCGGTGCTCAGCCCCTTTGATGCCGGCCGCGACTGCCTGGAGGTGACCGGCGTGCCGCTGGAGGAGCGGCCCCGGGCGATCTCCACCGGAATCCCCTCGCTGGATCTGGACATGCGCGGCGGCATCTTCCCCGGCCAGGGGGAGGGCACCTACGTGCTCGCGGCCCGCTCCGGCATCGGCAAGACCACCGTGGCGGTGGCCGCGGCGATGGGCCTGGTCTGCAACGGCGCCGGGGTGCTCTTCCTCTCCTGCGAGCTGAGCCGCCGTGCCATCGGCGCGCGCCTGATCGCCCACTACTGCCGCCGCGCCCTGCGCCTCACCACGCCGCTGTACTCCGCCAATGACCTGGAGGGCCGCGGCCGGGCGATCGTCGGGGCGGACTACGAGCAGCTGCAGCGCTGGATCGCCGCCTTCTCCAACCGCCAGGCACCCGATGGCCGGCCGATGGGCAAGCTCTTCTACCAATCGCGCTTCGCTGCCAGCGTCGAGGAGATCAGCGCCCTGGTGGAGGACACCAAGGCGGCCCATCCGGAGCTCTCGGTGGTGGTGCTTGATCACTTCCACGCGATGGGCAGCAGTCCCGGCTTTGGACCGAACACCACAGCCGAGCTGGCGGCCCGCGCCATGGCCCTCAAGGCCCTCGCCGGTCGCTGCGAGCTCGACATCCTGGTGGTCGCCCAGCTCAACCGCGGCGCCTACGGCAGCAGCGCACCGGATGTCTCCCATCTGGCCGGCACCTCGGAGCTGGAGCGCTACGCCTCCGCCGTCTGGCTGCTGGAGCGCCCCAAGACGCCGGAGGGCGTGCGGCCGGCGCGGGGGGTGTTGGAGGTGCACCACGGCAAGTTCCGCCACGGCCAGCTCAACGACGGCGATCTCAGCCGCACCCTCATCCGCATCGACCGGGCCCATTGCTTCCTGGAGGCGGATGAGGCGCGGGTGGCCTTCGTGGGGAGCGAGCTGTATCCGGGGGTGGAAGCGCAGGTGAGCGCGATCGAGGCCGGCTTCCCCAGCCACTCCAGCAGCGCCAGCGAGGACGACGGTGACAGCCGCCCGCCGCGCCACCGGCCCCGCCGCCGATGAACATCTCCCCCGCCCTGCTGGAGGCGGTCCGCCAGCGGGCCCGCATCGAGGACCTGTTCCCCACCGGCGCGCTCAAGCGCTCCGGCACAGGTTTCCTTGCCCTCTGCCCGTGGCACAACGACCGCAGCCCGTCCCTCACGGTCAGCACCCGATTGAACCGGGTGAAGTGCTTCGTGTGCGACCGGGG
>JBIKTO010000408.1:0-2993 GCA_044348065.1 Cyanobium sp. | reverse complement strand
GATGGCCAGCCATCTCCCTCAATCAGCTGAAGGTCACCCTCCAGCAGAGGCAGGAGGAACCTGAGCTGGACCGTCATGGCCCACGACAACCCGTCGCCCCAGTTGGTCCATGCCGCCGCTCAATAGAGCGCCTGCTCAGCGTGGGTTTCGATCGTGCAGTCCGAGGTGGGGATAGCCACGCAGGTCAACACGAACCCGGCTGTGATCTGGTCCTCGCTGAGGATGAACTGATCTTCTTGATCAACACTGCCGCTGATCAGCTTGCCGGCGCAGGAGGCGCAGGAAGCAGCACGGCACGAGAAAGGAAGATCAATGGTCTGTTCGGTCGCGGCATCCAGAATCGACTGATCATCGTTGCAGTTGACCGTATGATTGAGCCCATCATTGGCATTGATGAGGGTGACTTTGAAGCTGGCCATGGAGGCGTGGCTGCAGGAACCGCGGTTCGAGACCGGATTTCGGCAGCTTCGCCTGGTGAGTTCCGCTTGGCCTAGTCCCCATTCGGGGGGATTACCCCCCGAATGGGGGGCGCGGCTGCCGGTATCGGCAATGCAGAGTGTCGGTTGAATCAGGAGCAGGCAATGCAGACACTGATCAGCGAAGCGGCCCTGATGATTCTGTTGCTGGCTGCGGTCGTCCTCTCCGGACGCCTCTGAGAGGGGATTTCAGGTTCAGCAGGAAGACACCACACGATGCGATGCACCTCAGGAGGACCCCCTGGAGAGCTGGGCAACCGTCCCGCCACCGGCGATGCAGTCGGCCCTGCGCCGAAGAAGCTGTTCGGTTCGGATGGTGCCCTCCCCGAATGGGGGTTTCGTCTTCGGATCCGTTCATTGCAGCCTGGTCCTCAGTCGCCAGGTGACTCTGATGAGCCAGGTAGCATCCGCAAAGCCGCTCAGCATCGGCGCGTTGGAGGCCGGTTATCCGCTGTACTGCAAGGCGATGCGCATTCTGATCCGTGATGGCAAAACCTTGGAGCAGATCCAGCGGAGCCTCTGCTGGGATCGCCTGCGCTCCCTGCATCATTGTCTGCCCAGGTGCTACCAGGATCCTGAAATGATGTATCTCCACCTGAAGCGAGAGATCTGCGCGTGAAGAGGGTTCTGGCCATCATCCTCGGCGGCGGCGCCGGCACCCGCCTCCAGCCGTTGACTCTCACCCGTGCCAAGCCGGCTGTGCCGCTGGGGGGCAACTATCGCCTGATCGACATTCCGATCAGCAACTGCATCAACTCAGGCATCAGCCAGATCTACGTGCTGACGCAGTTCAACAGTCAATCCCTCAATCGCCACATCAGCCTCACCTATAACCTATCCTCCTCCTTCAAGGGTGGCTTCGTGGAGGTGCTGGCGGCCCAGCAGACCCCAGAAAGTCCCAGCTGGTTCGAAGGCACGGCCGATGCGGTGCGCCAGTACCGCGAACTGTTCGAAACCTGGGATGTGGATCAGCTGCTGATCCTCTCCGGCGATCAGCTCTACCGCATGGACTACGCGGCCTTCATCGAGGCCCACCGTGCCAGCGGCGCAGCGCTCACGGTTGCCGCCCTGCCGGTGGATGCGCCCACGGCGGAGGGCTTCGGGTTGATGCGCACCGAAGCCGATGGGCGGATCCGGGAGTTCAGCGAAAAGCCCCGTGGTGCGGCCCTCGAAGCCATGCGTGTCGACACCGCAGCGCTCGGGCTCGGCGCCGATGAAGCGCAACGGCGGCCGTTCCTTGCCTCGATGGGCATTTATGTGTTCGAGCGCGACACGCTCTTCAACCTGCTCAGCCGTCACCCGGAGGCGACGGACTTCGGCAAGGACATCATCCCCGCGGCGCTCAGCAGCGGGCTGCGACTGCAGAGCCATCTGTTTGCTGGCTACTGGGAAGACATCGGCACGATCAAGGCCTTCTTTGCAGCCAATCTGGCCCTGACCGATGCGCAACCAGCCTTCAGCTTCTACGACGAGGCAGCCCCAATCTATTCCAGGGCGCGCTACCTACCTCCCAGCCAGATGCACAACGCCCAGATTCGTCGATCGATTGTCGGCGAAGGCTGCCGACTCGATCGCTGTGTGGTCGATCACTGCGTCCTCGGCTTGCGCCTGCGGCTGGAGGAGGACGTCGTGCTCAGGGACACCCTGGTGATGGGTGCCGACAGCTCCGAGTCCGAACGCCAACGCGCGACCCTGCGCGCCCAGGGAGGGGTGCCGTTGGGGATCGGCCGTGGCTCCCGGGTGGTCAATGCGATTCTCGACAAAAATGTGCGGATTGGCCACAACGTCCAGGTGATCAACAAGGATCACGTGCAGGAGGCCGATCGCAGTGCCCTGGGCTTCACGATTCGCGATGGCATCGTGGTGATCGAGAAGAACACCACCCTGGCCGACGGCACCGTCATCTAGTGCCGACGGTCTGGTGCGCGGTCTCAGTGCCTGTAGAGCTGGTAACGGGTGTTCAGCTCCGTGCTGGTACCGGGTGCCAGCTCGATTTTGCGATCACCGCTGAGCAACGCCTGGCGCGGGCCGCTCCACGGTTCGATGCAGACCATCGGTCGTGGTGGTTCGGTCCACAGCACCACCAGATCGAACGGGTGGCTCAGCTGCAGTTCGAGGGTGGCGCCGGCGGCGTCATCCACCAGGCGCACCGGGCCGGAAGGGCGGATCAGCAGATCGATGCCATCGGCCAGCGATTCCATCTGCTCTGCGGTGGGAGCAGGAGCCATGGTCAAGTGGTTGAGGCAGGTGTCCGGCAACCCCTCGAAACGCACCCCCTGCAGGCTGGAGAGATTGAAGTAGGGATGCAGCCCGAAGCTGAAGGGCATCAGCGCGTCGCTGCGGTTGCTCACCGTGGTGCTGATCTCCAGGGCTGACGGCGCCAGGCGCACGTCCATGCTGAGCAGGAACTGGAATGGGTAGGCCTGCAGCGTCTCGGGCGTGTCTGAGAGCAGCAACCGAACGCCCCGTCCATCGGCCAGGGGCTCCATCTGCCAAGGCAGAGACCGGGCGAAGCCG
>JBIKTO010000405.1:0-3005 GCA_044348065.1 Cyanobium sp. | reverse complement strand
GGCCGGAGCTGCAGCCACATGACTATGCAGAAAATGAATAAATCACCAGCCAAGAAAAATCCCAGAAAGAACCACACCGGGGCTTGCCACCGATCGTTGTTCTCTTCTCCTGAAAAGGGCCGCAATCGATCCCTGTGCTCGCAATAATCAGCCGTCCTTTGTGGTGGCGGGAGGCGGATTATTTGTCATGTTGGATACAGTGCGTGAGCAGGGTCGCCAGTGGTTGATGAATCTGGCGGCGTCGTTGCACGGTTGGCAGCTGGTGATCGTCAGCGGCGATGACGTGTTTGCCGGGGCGATGGTGTGGAGCTTCCCGGGGCCGATGCGGCGGCTGGCCTCGGTGGCGGAGCTGCGGGCCTGGCTCAACCCGGCGGCAGCCGAGGCGCCGCCCAGCCCCAGCCCAGAGGCGGCACCTCTCGATCCCACGGCCCCCAGCCCGCTGCCGCAGCAGGTCCTGCCGGTGGGCTCCGAGGCCAGCCAGCCGCTGAACCTGCAGGACGATCGGCTGTTTTTCCTGCTCTGTGACGACCTCTCCGATGGTGAGGTGGAGGAGGCTCTGGCCCTGCTGGATCGCCGGGTGCCGCTGGAGCGGCGGCGGCTGTTGTGCGTGCTGGTGGACTGGAGCGATCGCCAGCGGTTGCTCACCCACCTGGCGGCGGGGGCGCAGGGGCTCTGCACCATTGGTTCAGAAGGCCAGGGGCGCATCTACACCGCCCTGGCGGTGATCGCCAGCGGCGGCCTGTACCTCGATCCGCTGTTCCTGCGGCGCCTGCATCAAGGTGGACCGGGCGAGCGGGGAGAGACCCGAGCGCGCCGGATCGGCCCCCAGGAGCTGCTGCAGCGGGAGCGCCAGCTGCTGCGGGAGGTGTGCCGCGGCTACAGCAGCCCGGAGATCGCCACCCGCCTCGGGCTGGCCTGCAGCTCGGTGCGCCGCTACCTGAGCCAGACGTACCAGCGGATCGGCGTGCGCGATCGCACCCAGGCCGTGGGCTGGTGCGTGGCCAACGGCCTGATCCGCCCGGAGGAGCTGCAGCGGGTGTACCTGGTGACGGCGGATGGAAGCGGAACGGAAAAGCCTGAGCTGGAGCCCAGCGATCGCCGGTCGCGGCGGCCGTAGGGCGGGTGGCGGGGTTGGTGAGGAGAGTTGAACTGCCGGGAGACCATCAACTTGCCCACGGGGGCAGCCGGGCCGATGATGCGGGGGTGTTGGTTCCCTTCTGTAGATGGCGGCACCGGGCAGTGCCCAGGGAGGGGATTCCGCCCGGAGGTTCTACATCTCCAGCCCTTTTCTTGGGCTGCAGAAGGAGCGTGAGCAAGTCAAGCAGCTGATCAACCGTCAGAACCATGCCTATGGCGACAGCTACGGCGGCTCACCGGAACCGCTGGTCGCAACCTGCCAAGGCGATGTTCGCGCCAGTGATCACTACATCCTGATCCTTGGCGAGCGTTACGGCAGCCGCAGGGCCGAGCACGGGGGCAAGTCCATCACGGAGCTGGAGTTCGAGGCGGCTGTGGAGGCCGGCCTTTCGCTGCATGCCTTCTTCCTGGGCTTTGTTTCCGATGCGCGCCAAGGCATCGAGCGCGATCCAGATGCCCTCGCGGCCCTGGGCGCCTTTCGTCGCCGCGTGAGCGAACGCTGCGTCCCGGTGGATTGCAGCGATCAGGAGGACGGCCGCAGCGGCTGGGAGGTCTTTACCGAGCGGATCACTGCACTGGCGGCCAACCCCCCGGTCCGATCCAGCGTCAGGGCCACAAGCCAGGCAGCGCGAGCCCGCACCTACACCCCCGCCGATCTGGAGACCTGGGTGCAGCGGCACCAGCTCCAGCTCACCGGCGCCTTCCTGGGCCTGCCGTCGGTGCAGGCCCGCCAGGTGCACGTGCCGCTGGATGTGTGCCTCACCCCGGCGGCTGCGGCGACCACCGAGGGCCCACGGCTCCTGCGGCCGGAGGATCTGGAACCCCTGCTGGCGGCGGCCGGCAGCCACGTGCTGCTGCTCAGCGGCGACGGCGGAGCGGGCAAGACGAGCCTGGCGTTTGCGATCGCCCGCTGGTGGCTGGAGGGTGAACCCGGCGGTGTGGTGCGCCTGCCGGTGCTGATCGAAACCGCCCTGGGTGTCCAGGAGAGCGTTGCCGATCGGATGCGGAGCTGGCTGCGCAACCAGCTGGCCAGCGCAGCGGAGAACGACCTGGCGCCGGAGCTGATCGAGGCCCTGCTGGCCGCCAAACGGCTGATCCCGATCGTGGATCACCTCTCGGAGCTGACGCCCGCCGCCCGCGAGCAACTGCTGGCCGCCCTACCAGCGGGCCTGGTGGTGGTGACCAGCCGCAGCGACGACGACGGGTTCCGGGAGCGCCCCTTGAGCCGGATCGTGCCGCAGCGGATCGCGGTGGAGCGCCTGCAGGCCTTCTTCCTCGATTACCTGCGCCGCAAGGGCCAGGGGGAAGCGTTGAGCGACGACGACCTGATGCCGGCCCAGGCGCAGCTCAAGCGGATCGTGGGCGACAAGCCGATCACGGTGCTGCTGGCGCAGATGTTCATCGATGACGTGATCGCCAACCGTGAGCAGGGCCTGCTGGCGGGATCGGTGCCGGAGCTGATGCTCCGCTACGTGCAGCGCCTTGACACTCCGGCTGATCCAGCCCTGCGGCGCCGGGCGGGGCTGGTGATCAGCGAGGCGCTGGTGCAGCGGGCGTTGCGGGTGGTGGCCCTGGCCAGCCACCGCCAGGGTCCTGGCGGGCAGCCCCTGTTTCAGCCCCTGGAGTTCAGCGATGCCCTGGCCCGCGGCGCCCTGCTGGCCGAGGAGCCCGCGGGTCTGGGGCTGAGCCGTGAGCGGGCCGAGGCGCTGCTGGGCTACCTGATCGAGCTGCGATTGCTGCTGCAGCCCGGCGCGGCGGTGGGCCGCCTGCGCTTCCCGCTGGACCCCCTGGCGGATCACCTGGCGGCGGCGGAGCAGTTCGAGCGGTTGGAGGAGCAGGCCCTGAGCGAGGGCGCAGGGGCGTGGGAG
>JBIKTO010000406.1:0-3005 GCA_044348065.1 Cyanobium sp. | reverse complement strand
CAGATCCCGCAACTGTCGAGGAGCCACCTGGGAGAGCAAGTCATCCAGGCGATGCAGCGCCTGGTCACCGAGGGGCAACAGGGCGTCGAAACACACCAGCGCCGCCATCCTCACGCTCGCCTCACCGGCGTATTCGGAAAGGGAAGCGGCGAAGTCGCCGAAGCTGTCGCCAGGCAGACCATTCACCTGGGTGAAGGCCAGCATCTCCGCCCCCACCTTCAGGCTCAGATCCACCGCCTGCAACGTGTCGCTGGCAGGCGTGAGCTTTGCCATCTGTTTGACCAAAGGCAGCCCGCCCGCCACGTTCGCGAGCACTCGCAGGCCACCGGCGGCCTTCTGGGAGCGATTGACCGCGTCGTACAGGCTCATCGCCCGCGAATAGCCTTCATGGCGAGCCCGGCTGAGATCGTCGGCGCGGCGGCGCACCTGGGCGATCAGGGTGAGGTCATTGCTGCCAACCACAGCGGCGATCAGCTCATCAGCGCTGGTGAGATTGCGCCAACCTCCTGGCACCAGAGTGCCGATCCCCTTGAGGGCCAGCACGGTGAGGTTGCGCTTTGGCAGGCGATCCAGGCGTTCGAGGATGGTGCTCATGCGGCGGGCTCCAGAACGGGGGTGGGAAGGGTGACGGGCTGCCGCTGACCCGGAGGCAGGGCGGAGGTGGGGCTGGTGGTGCGGATGGTGGCGGAGCCGGGATTCAGGGCCGCCAAGCCCGCCAGATCGAAAGCGCCCAGTAGCTCATGGCGCTGCTCCTGATCCAGGCCCGCCCCCTGGCCGATCACCTTCACCTGAAAGCGATCCGCCACCAGCAGGGCGCTGGCCTGGGAGCCCTGCTCCACCAGCGGCCAACCCCGCAGCCGCTGCGCGGGGCTCTCAAACTTCTCACGCGCCTCCGGAGCGCTGCGGGTGTCGGAGATCGCCAGCAGGGCGCGGGTTTCGGCACCGCTCTTGAGGCGGGCTTCGCTGAACCCCCGCTTCTCCTGGGTGAACACGATCGTCTCGCCAACCTGGGCTTTCGGAAACAGGCGGTTGAAGGCGGTGCCATTCACCACCTCGCTCTTGGGCAGATCGCCCACGGTACCGCCGGGCAACCAGGAGCGGAAGGGCAGGAACAGGAAGGTGCCGATCAGCAGGCCCGCGATCAGCAGCAGGGCAAGTCCCCAGCGCAGGAAGCGCGACATCGGGATCCGGTCATACGGCTGCTGTTTTGGTAGCAACGAACGGGAAGTCGCGCCGCAGGCGCCTCAACCCAGCCCCACCAGCCGCATCGAGTAGTCCCACAGGCGCCGGGCCGTCTCCGGATTGCTGGCCTGCTCTGAAAGCTCCTGGCTGAACTGCTTGCCCCCCTTCTTCTGCCGGTTTCCCCAGCTCCAATGCACGCCGGAGACGGCGAACTCAGGATCGGCCACCACCTGCGCCACCCGCTCTCCCGCCAGCGCCTGGCTCACGTAGCCGCCGGTGATGTTCTTCTGAAACCAGGGGAAGATCGTCTGAAAGGCCTTGGGGGTGTGGCGGAACAGGGGCGTGTCCGCCACGCAGCCCGGGTAGAGGGAGGAGATGATGATGCCGGTGCCGTCATGCAGCCGCCGATGCAGCTCCTGGCTGGTGATCATCGTGCAGAGCTTGCTGTCCTTGTAAGCCTTGCCGGGCTTGAAGGGTTTGCCGTCGGCCATGGCGATCGGCGCCTGAAAGCCGGCCGCGAACCCGGCCAGATCGCCCAGGTCGGCAGGGGCGGGGATGGGGATCCGTCCGCCCAGCTCCTTGGAATTGGCGGTCACAGTGCCGAGAATCACCAGACGGCGGGACGGATGGCTGGAGCGCTCCAGATCGGGGAGCAGCAGCTGGATCAGCAGGAAATGGCCCAGGTGGTTGGTGGCCATCGAGATCTCATAACCCTGGGGGGAGCGCTGGGGCGATTTCAGACGGGGCAGATACACCGCCGCGTTGATCACCAGCGCATCGAGCGGCCGGCCGCTGGCATGGAAGCTCTCCACCAGCCGGCGCACACTCTCCAGATCCCCCAGATCCACCGGCAGGTGCGTCACCGCGTCATCCGGAATGGCCAGAGCGGCCTGGGCACGGCGGGCCTTGTCGGTGTCCCGGCAGGCCATCACCACATGCCAGCCACGGGCCACCATCGCCTTGGTGGCGAACAGACCGACGCCGGAGGAAGCCCCGGTGATCAGGACGGTGCCGGCTGTGGAAACCATGGAAGGGAAGGGATCAGGTCAGGCGCGCACCACCCTAGGGATGGGCTTGGCGAGCTTCACCCGCAACCGGTTCGACCGTCACGCTCGCGTAGGGCGCATCCTCCCGCCAGACCACCCGCATGCGGTTCGGGGCGATCCACTGGCTCTGCTCCCGAATCAGGCGCTGCTCGCCCTCGATGCGGAACAGGCTGTCGAACCGCTCCCGAGCCTTGGCCAGCTTGGCGGTTTCCAGTTCGAGCACCGCGGTGATCTCTCCCTGACGATCCATCCGCTGCTGATAGGCACCGGCCAGGCGCAGCAGGCTGACGCCGGCCACGGCGATCAATCCGAGTTTCACCACCAGGCCGATCGTGCTGCAGACCAGCTCCTGCCGCTCCCGATTGATGGACAGCATCTCGCCCTCGGTGCTGAACACGGCCAGGGCCGGTGGTGTCGCCTGGCTTCCGCCGCTGGCGGCTTGGCTGGGCTGGGAGCGGTAGGAGGATCGCACCGGCGGCTGGAGGCTCACCCCACGCTTGTACCACCCCGCCGGCATGCTGCCAAGGGCCAGGCTCAGGCCTTGTAGAGGCTGAAGCAAAGACGCACCGCCAGCACGCCCGCGTGGGCCGCCACCACCAGGGCGATCAGGATCTCGGCCTGGTTGATCGTCGTGGCCATCGGGGGAGCGAAGCATGGATGCGACCCATTCTTCGTGCGCGGGCGGCTACGGTCCACCCCTGGCCTCCCGCCTGTCACAGCTCTTGATGGCCGCCGTCCCCTCCCTTCCCTCCGCGCCGGAGCCCCGGCTGACGCTGG
>JBIKTO010000407.1:0-3005 GCA_044348065.1 Cyanobium sp. | reverse complement strand
GATCCCGCGGGCGGCCAGGCGGTTGCCCCAGCCCTCGAAGCTGGTGGGCGTGTCCCAGAGGCCGTGGGAGATCAGGGCCAGGCGGCCATCGCCGCCCCCGGCCGGCTCCAGCACCAGCAGATCCAGAGGCTCCGCGCGGTGCGACACCTGCAGCTTCACGCTGCGGCGAATCACCGGGAGCGCCGCCCCGGCGCCGGTGCCGGTGGAGCGGGCCACGGGCACCGTGGCGGCCGGCAGCGCGGCGATCAGGGCGTCCGCCTCCTTCAGCTGGCTCTTCATCCGGCTGGCGATCCGCTGCGCCTGGGCCAGGTTGATCGTCACCCGCTGGCCGGGGATCGCCTTCATCAGGCTCAGCAGGGTGGGCTCGCCGCCGGCCGAAGCCCGCGCCAGCGCCTGCTCCAGGGTGCGCCCGCTCAGGTCGCTCGGCCGACCCTCCACCCTGCCGAAGGAGGAGAGCACGAGCATCGCCTGCTCCAGCAGGGGGGACCCCACCGAGCGGTTGGCCACCTGCTTGAGGCTCAGGGGCACCGGTTGCTGGAACAGCGCCAGGATCTGGCGACCCACCGCGCCGTTGGTGGCCCGGTCGATCTCCGCCAGGTCGCTGTTGCCCGCCAGCAACTGGTCGGCGGACTGGAGTTCAGCCAGCCGCACGCGGAAGCTGATGTCGAGCAACGGGATCTGAAACACGGCCTCCTCCAGCGCCCGGGCCGGGGCGGCCGGCAGCAGGGCCGCCAGAAGGGCCGCCAGCAGAGGCGCCAACTGGGAAGAACGCCGCATGATCATCGGGCTGGTGGCGTGATCATGGCAGCCAGTTGATCGCAGATTTGGCTGAGTTGCTCACGGCTGGACGATGGCGGCAGATTGGACACAATTTCATGGATATCCGTGAGGGTCGATTCCAGTTGCCAGGTCGCCGGGCCCTCGCGCACCACGTCGCGAGCCAGCCGGGCAACCTCCGCCACATCCCCCTGGCGGAAAGCCGCCCCCAGCAGGGCGGCGCGGGCCCAGCCATCATCCTCCCGGCGGTCGATCTTGCGCTGGCTTGCCACCTTTGTCAGCCGATCAAAGAAGGCCGCATCCTCCTCATCGCCGGGGCCGCCACGCACTCGCAGGAGAGCCGGCAGGTTGCAGACACAATAATACTCGTTGAGGTCAAGATTGGCGCCTTGACGATAGTGCTCGATCGCATCCTCCAGATAGGCTTCCTCCTGCAGGCTCGGCAGCGCATCGCCGCGCTCCAAGCGCTCCCGATGGGCCTGGAGCCAGAGCTTCTTGTAGCGTCCCCCCAACAACCCCAGGCGCTCTGGAGATTGCCCCCTGAGTTGAATCAACTCCTTCAGGCCCGAAATCGCCCTGGCGTGATCACCAAGCTTGGACTGGGCCAACAGCCGCTGCTCTCGCACGAAGTCATCGTCGCGGATCGCAGGAGGCAGGGAGTCAATATAGTCAATCATGGCTTGCCAGGAAAGATTATCGCGAACCAGCATCAGCAACTCAAAGACAACATCGCGCAGCTCCAGACTCTGCTTGCTGCGTTCGATCAGGGCCTTCACCTGCTGGATCCGTTCCTCCCGATCAGGCAACAGATGAATGGCGCGCACCTCCGCCTGGAAGGCGCTGAGGAGCTCAATCTGGTCGCGGAATATGGTGGAGTCATGCTTATCTGTCACCAGTTCATGGAAGGGGGTTCTGGCATTCTTCACGGCATTCAGCTGCTGCACCAACTGCTCGCGAATCGCCGCCGCAACCTCCGCAGGCACAGATCCATCCGGCAAGGGATAGCGGAGGCTGCGCATCTGATCCACGTCAAACAACTGCCGCGACCAGCTCGCGGCAATCAGCACGCAGTGGCTCTGCTTCGCCACGTGGCGAATGCCGACTTCGTAGTAGACATTGCCATTCGGCAGCGTGAGATCCGCCAACACCAGATCGGCGAAGGCCAGGCGTTCGAGCATGTCCTTGATGATCACCGAGCCCATCTCGCAATCGGCGCGGACCGCCACAAAGCCCAGCTGCTCCAGGGCCGGTTTGATGGCGTCGAACCAGAGCGCATCGAAATCCACCTCCCCTGGTGCCCCCTCGGGAGGGGATGGCACGGGCCGCTTTCGGAACGGCATGACCATGAAGGCCACAGGACGGGGGGGGGCTGCGGTCATGCGAATTCCTCAGCGTGGGGACTGATTCCGGCCTAGCCACGGGCCGGCGCGCTTCGATCCCATAGATCCTGCAATGCCAACCGCTCCGCTGCCCCCAGCGGCGGCAGGTTCACACAGCGCTCGATCACCCCCGCCGGAGGGGCCAGCAGGGCGCGCAGGGGCGCCGGGAAGCCGGCGCAGGCCCGCTCCAGAATCGGCTGCGGCAGGGGGGGCACCCAGCCGGCGGCCAGCAGGCGGCCCAGCAGGGGCGGCTCCAGCAGCGCCGCCAGCCACTCCAGCGGTGGGGCGGGCTGGGCGCCGGCGGGGCGCAGCAGCAGGTTCCAGGCCAGGGGTGCCCCCGCCGCGGGGAGCAGCGCCTGCAGCCGCGGATCCCGCTGCAGCAGGGGCACCACCCGGCGGCGGGGGAGCACCAGCGCCTCCGCCTCACCCCCCAGCAGCAGGTTGAGGCCCTGGCGGTCGTCGTAGGCGAGGGCCTGGGCCCGCAGGCGCCGCAGGCGCTCCGGTTCGCCCCCCACCAGGGCGATCGTCACCCGCGGCGAGGAGGGCAGCACCAGGCGGCCCCGCAGGCTGGGATCGAGCAGCAGGTCCCAGCCCTCGGCGGCCCGCGCCGCCAGATCCGGCCGGTTGCGCAGCAGCAGCACCCAGGGGGAGACGGAGAAGGGATAGGCCAGGGGCGGCCCGGGGCGGGCGGCGGCGAACAGGCGACTCACCGGCAGGGCCTCGGGGCTCAGGCGCCCGATCAGGGCTTCGCTGCCGATCGGCTGCAACGCCGCCGGATCCAGGCCGGTGGCCCAGCCGTCGCCGAGCTGGAGCAACGCCGGCGGCGCCACCCCCCGGGCCGGAGCCTCA
>JBIKTO010000404.1:0-3025 GCA_044348065.1 Cyanobium sp. | reverse complement strand
CCACGGGCCAGGCCAGGCCGAGCAGCATGCCCAGCCCGGTGGCCACCGCCTTGCCCCCCTTCCAGCCCAGCCACACCGGCCAGATGTGGCCGGCCAGGGCGGCCAGGCCGGCGGCCACCACCCAGCCGTCGCTGCCGGAGCCGCCGCCCTGGGGTTCCAGCAGGGCGCGGGCGAGCAGCACGGCGGCGGTGCCCTTGAGCACATCGATCAGGAACACCACCAGGGCCGGGCCCTTGCCCACCACCCGCAGCACGTTGGTGGCGCCGGTGGAGCCGGAGCCCTCCTGGCGCAGGTCGACCCCGGCCAGCCAGCGGCCGGCCAGCCAGCCGGCGGGGATCGATCCGAGCAGATAGCCGGCCAGCAGGGTGGCGAAGGGCAGGAGGAAGGTCATCGCGAGGGGCGGGCGTGGTGTCGGATCAGAGGAGGTCCTGTTCCTCGATCAACTCGTCGGGGCCGGCGGAGAAGGCGAGCCAGAGGGGGAACTGCAGCACCGGGATCTCCACGGCCCGCTCGGCCGCATCGATCACGATGAAGGGCAGTTCGCCCCGCTCCTCCAGCCGGTCGGCCCGCTCAATCAGGGCATCGGCCCGCTCGAAGAGCACGATGCCGCTGTTCGGGCCGAAATCCTCGCGGCTGAGCCCCAGGCAGTCCTGCAGGCCGCGCCGCCATTCCCCCAGCCGCTCGGGCTGGCCGGCGAGCACAAGGGTCTGGAAGCGCTCGCCGTAAAGGTCGCCGAGGATCGCCACGGCGGCGGCGGCGATCAGGGCGTTGCGGCTGCGGCTGCCGCTGCTGGGCTGGGCGCCCCGCCCCCCCTGGCCCAGGAACCAGTCGGCGAGCAGGGCGGCCCCCTCCCGCTCCAGGCTGCGGCGCAGTTTCCAGGGGTCGGCGTAGAAATCGGGCTGGCCCAGAAAGCGCTCCAGCTGCTCGCGGATCAGCGCCTCGTCGTCGCGGAACAGGCCGGCGGCCGGTGGTGGCGCGCTGGCGGTGGCGGCCGCCGGGGCGGGGCTGCTGTCGAGCGGGGAGGGCTGAACCACCACCGGCTGGGCCACCAGCTCCACCTGCTCGGCGGCCACCGCCAGGTCCTGCAGGGCGCCCACCAGATACTCCTGAAAGCCCTTGACCCGCCGGGCGATGGCATCGGACTGGCCGCTGAAGCTGCTGGCGATCTCCCGCTGGATCTGCTCGCGCCGCCGCTCCAGGGCGCTGATCTCCTCCTCCAGCCCCGCCCGGCGCTGGCGCAGTTCGGCCAGGGCCAGCTCCAGCAGCTCCTGGCGGGGGCCGCCCGCCTGCTCCTCGGTCGACGGGGGCGCGGCGCTGGCCTCGGGGGCGTCGGGTTCGGTCATGGCGAAGGGGTCAGAGCGGGGCAGCGGGAGCCCGCTCCCCCAGGGGCGCCATGTGGTGGCGCAGGCGCTCGTCGAGGGCGGTGGCGTCGAACAGGATCGGCAGCAGGTGCACGCTGCGCTCCTCGCGGAAGTAAAGCAGCACCGGGAAGGGCAGCCAGAAGAGGCGCCAGCTCAGCCAGGTGGCGTAGGGAAAACGGCGGATCACGGTGCCGTTGCGGCGCACCAGCAGCTCGGCGTTCGCGAACTGGAGGCGCAGCTGGCTGGTCTGCAGGGCCAGGAACACACCGAAGAGGGCCACCACCAGGGCCAGCCAGCGGGCGCCGCCCCAGAGGGGCAGCAGGGCGAGGGAGGCGGCCCCCAGAAGGATCACGCCGATGGGCACCCCGTAGCGCGGCGACAGGGTGACACCCTCGTCGGGATCGGGGATGGCGGGGTCCAAACGGTCACGGGCGACACGCCATTGTCCCACGCTCAGCCGAAGAGGATCTTGGTGAGTACCACGTCCATCAACGCCACCGTCACCAGGATCATCACCACTGCGCCGGTGGTGCTGGTGCCCACCTCCTTGGGGCCGCCCTTGGTGGTGAGCCCCCAGCCGCAGGCGAGCACGGCGATCTGCAGGCCGAACACCACCGCCTTGAGCAGCATCGAGGGCAGGTCCTCCGGGTCCATCCAGGTGCGCACCGAGTTCCAGAACACCGCCGGCGGCAGGTTGTAGAGGAGCGTGCTGCTCATCTGCCCCGACCAGAGCGCCACCCCGAAGAAGAGCAGGCACTGCAGCGGCGACATCACCACCATCGCCAGCAGCCGGGGCACCACGAGGTACTGCACTGGATCGGTGCGCAGCATCGTGATCGCGTCGATCTGCTCGGTGACCTTCATGGTGCCCAGCTGGGCCGCGTAGGCGGTGGCCACCTTGCCGGTGAGCAGGGTGGCGGTGAGCAGGGGGGCGATCTCGCGGGAGAGGCCGAGGGCCAGCAGGCCGCCGATGGCGGCGTTGGCGCCCTGCTTGGAGAGCTCCGCCGCCACCTGGATGTTGAACACGGTGCCGGCCGCCAGGCCGGTGATCAGCACGATCAGGAAGCTGCCGGGGCCGGCCTCTAGCAGTTCCTGAAGCAGGTCGTTGGCATCGATGCGGCCGCGGGCCAGGGCGCTGACCGCCTGGCCGCCGATCAACAGGCTGGCGCCGAGGCGCCGCAGCCAGCGCGGCGGGCGCCTCACGGGGTGCTGGCCCGCAGTTTGTGCAGGCCCCGCTCCGGCCAGCGGCGCATCACCACCAGGCCGAGCACGATCAGGGTGGCGGGAATCAGGCCCATGCAGAGGCGGATGGCCAGCAGGGCGCTGGCGGGTTGCACCATGCCGCGGCTGGCCACGTAGCCGCTGAGGCTCATCAGGTTGCCGAAGAAGAAGAGGGCGAAGCTGATGCAGATCTTCTGGGTGAACACCATCCAGGCGCTGTAGACGCCCGCGGGTTTTTCAGGGTCGGCGTCGATCGCATCCGGCAGCAGCGACCAGGGGATGAGGTAGGCCGTGGAGGCCCCCAATCCCACCAGCAGGATCGCGCCGATCAGGCAGATCAGGCGCAGCAGGTTGGAGAGAGAGCCGACGGGGGCGATGGAGGCATCGAGGGGGATCAGCACCATCGCCAGCAGGCAGCCCGCCATCCAGAGCCCGGCGCCCCA
>JBIKTO010000403.1:0-3037 GCA_044348065.1 Cyanobium sp. | reverse complement strand
GCCAGGGAGCCGCCGGCCAGGCCGGCGCCCAGCAGCAGCGGATCCGGCGGCCAGGGGTGCAGCGGCGGCAGCGGCACGAACAGCCAGACGCTCTCCAGCGGCGACGCCATCTCCACCCACACGCCTCGGCCCGCCGCCCGGGCCGGCCAGACCACCGGGCAGCGGGGCAGCCGCCGGCAGATCTCCGCCCGCAGACCCTCCGCCTGGCGCCGCAGGCGGCGATCCGCCGGCCAGCGGGGCGCGCCTCCGGCCAGCGGCTCCGGCCGATCCCCCACCGCCAGGCGCAGGCCCCCCAGCTCCGCCAGGGCCGCCGGGCTGAAGCGCTCCAGCGCCACCTCCCCGAGCAGCAGCCGCCCGCTCACCTCTGAGCCGAGTTGGCGCAGGCGGGCCTGCTCGAAGCGCCGATCGAGCAGGGTTTCCAGCAGCAGCAGGCTCAGCGCGGCGGCGGCGGCGGCGATGGCGGCATAGGCCAGGCGCCGCCCCAGCCCCAGCCGCCCCTCAGCTGGCGCGCGGGCGGCCATCGGGCACAAACACGTAGCCGTAGCCCCACACGGTCTGCACATAACGGGGCTGGGCGGGATCCGCTTCGATCAGGCGGCGCAGCCGCGACACCTGCACGTCCATGCTGCGGCCATCGGTCTCGCTGTCGGGGCCACGGGCCAGCTCGATCAGCCGCTGGCGGGAGAGCGGCCGCTGCGGATGCTGCACGAAGGCGGCCAGCAGGGCGAATTCACCGCTGGTGATCGGCACCACCCGACCACCCCGTTCCAGGGTGCGGGTGGCCAGGTCGATCGCGTTGTCGCCGAAGCGGATCCGCTCCCCCTCCGGCAGCGGCGCCCCCCCGAGCGGCCGGCGGCGCCGCAGCACTGCCTCGATGCGGGCGGTCAGCTCCCGCGGCAGGAACGGTTTGGCCAGGTAGTCATCGGCCCCCTGCTCCAGGCCGATGATCCGATCCACCGCGTCAGCGCGGGCGGTGAGCATCAACACCGGCAGGTCGTCGCCCCCATCCCGAAGGCGCCGCAGCAGGGTGAGGCCGTCGTCGCCCGGGAGCATCAGGTCGAGCACCAGCAGATCGGGGCGCTGCGCCTGCAGGCGGGCCAGCAGCTGGGCGCCGTCCACCAGGGTGCGCACCTCGTAGCCCTGCTCCCCCAGGTAGGTGGCGAGCATCCGCCGCAACTCGGGGTCGTCGTCCACCACCCACACCCGCTGGCCACGGCCGGAAGCGGACGACACCGCGGCGCTCAGAAGTCGAGGGCGGCGCGGTCGGCCACCACCCGCACCCGCTTGGTGGCGCTGATCACACCGCGGGGATGCACCAGCAGCACCGCCCAGGTTTGTGAGCCCGGGCTGAGCGGCGCCTGCACGGTCTTGAACAGGCCGCCGGCCTCCTGGCCGCTGAGCTCCACGGTGGGGCTCTCCATCGACGCCACCTGCTCCGGGGTGAGGGCCGCAATGCCGCTGGCGGTGAGGGCGCCGTTGAGGGGCTCGTCGAAGATCACGTCGATGTCGTAGCGCTGGCCGGTGAGCACCGCGTCGGGGATCAGCAGGCTCACCGTGGGGGCCTGCTCGCCACTGCGCAGCATCGACTGCTCGCGCAGCACCGTCTGGCCGTTGAAGCGACCGGCCTCGTTCTGGAGCAACAGCAGTTGCTCGGCGTCCAGGCGGAATGTGGTGGGCCCCTCCCGGCGGGTGCCGCTCAGCTTCACACTCACCGTGGGCTGGCCACCGCGGCGCGGCGCGCCGCTGCTCACCTGCCAGCGCAGATCGGGGAACTGGCCGCGCAGCAGCCGGCGACGGTTCTGGATCTCGGCCGGATTGAGACCGGGACCCGCCTGCAACAGGCCCGCCAGGGCGGTGTCGCCCTCGCCGTTGAGCGCCGCCTCCAGGGCCTGCAGCTGGGCCGGCGTGGGGCTGGCGGCCCGCACGGGTGCCAGCGAGCTGAACAGCAGGGCGCCCAGCAGCGCGGCGAGGAGCGGGCGGGGCGGGGCCATCAGCGCGAAGCGGTGGGGTCGGGGATGGCTTTTAAGTTAGGCGCGCCGCCCCCCGCCGCCACCCCGCCCCCATGCCGACCCTTCTGATCGCCGCCAGCGGCACGGGCGGCCACCTGTTCCCGGCCCTGGCGGTCGCCGAAGCCCTCCCCCCCGACTGGCGGGTGCAGTGGCTCGGGGTGCCGGACCGGTTGGAGCGCCAGCTGGTGCCCAGCCTCTATCCGATGAATTTCGTGCGGGCCGGCGGGCTGCAGGGGCGGGGCCTGCGCAAGCTCTGGAACCTGCTGCAGCTGATCGGCGCCTGCCGGGTGGTGCGCCAGCTGATCCGGCGGGAGGGCATCAGCGCGGTGTTCAGCAGCGGCGGCTACATCGCCGCCCCCGCGATCCTGGCGGCCCGCTGGTGCGGGGTGCCGGTGGTGCTGCACGAGAGCAACGCCGTGCCCGGCAAGGTGACGCGCCTGCTCGGGCGTTGGTGCACCCATGTGGCGGTGGGCCTGCCGGAGGCGGCGGAACGGCTGCCCCGCTGCCACCCCCTGGTCACCGGCACCCCGGTGCGGCGGGCCTTCCTGGCGCCCGCGCCCCTGCCGGAGTGGGTGCCCGCCGGGGCCGGACCGCTGCTGCTGGTGATGGGGGGCAGCCAGGGGGCCGTGGGCCTGAACCGCATGGTGCGGCCGCTGATCCCCAAGCTGGTGGCGGCGGGCTGCCGCGTGGTGCACCTCACCGGCAGCAACGATCCGGAGGCGGGACAGCCAACGCTGGCCGGGGTGGTGGAGCGGCCCTTCAGCGACGACCTGCCCGGTCTGCTGCAGCACGCCGACCTGGCGATCAGCCGGGCCGGGGCGGGCAGCCTCAGCGAGCTGGCGGTGTGCGGCACCCCCACGATCCTGGTGCCCTTCCC
Source organism: Cyanobium sp. (assembly GCA_044348065.1). GTDB lineage: Bacteria > Cyanobacteriota > Cyanobacteriia > PCC-6307 > Cyanobiaceae > Cyanobium. Next base: position 151 of record JBIKTO010000403.1, on the reverse strand, counting down.
GGCCGCCGCCGACCGCCACCAGGACGCCAACGCCAGCGCCGCCGCCGCCCTCGGCGCCGCCGTGATCGTGTGGCAGCACGGGCCGGAGGAGCAGGCGCTCGGGGACACCCTGTGGCGACTGCTCGGGCCGCGGCTGCAGGGCGCCCCGGCG
>JBIKTO010000055.1:0-9429 GCA_044348065.1 Cyanobium sp. | reverse complement strand
CAGAACCGCACCGAGCGCCTCTGACGGCTCGCCATCACAACTGATGACGACCCGTTGGGCAGCCAAGCTCTGATCGCAAATACTCCTCAGGGCAACATGCAGCACGGCAGGATCCTCCCACGGTGCCAGGGGCATCAGTACGCTGTAGGCCTCAGGGGGCATCATTATACTCCTGGCAGTTAGCCGGCCGGTTGATCAATCCCAGCAGGATAGCCTTAAGATTGGCAAGCCGTTGTGGTTCAAAGATGAGCCAGAATATTGGTTTGACTAGCAGCCTCGCAGATTCCTTCAGCTTGAAGTCGAGGGGAACATAGGACTGGACAATCAGCCAGCGCAGATTACGAATTACCGTATAATGCCTACGGGGAGGATAGAGTTGCATGCCCAAACGATGACAGAGCCCGCTGGGATGGCGCTCCCCAAAAACCTGGGCCAGCACGATCTCGGGTTGCTGATAAAAACGAAAACCCCTACTTATGGCGCGAAAACACCAATGGTGATCAACATAATCGACTTCCAGGGGCTCATGCATCGGTCCAAGATCATGCCAGTCTAGGGCTCTAAATGTTGTGCCAGAACTGATCAGCATGCGGGTCGGACGAAGGCCGGGTGCCTCAGGGGGGATCGGTGTACCGCGCCTCTGATCCATCACCCAGGGGCCGAGAACGATTCTATCGTTCGGCAGGTTTTGCAGATCCCGGGCCAGACGGCGAAGCTGAGCGCCTGTCAGGCGGCTGTCCTGATCGAGGAGGGTGATGACGTCAGCACCAAGTCGCCTTGCCGCGCAAACGCCGCGATTGTATCCACCGGCAACCCCACCGACATTGCCATTGGGGATTGTGCAGGCGGCCACAGCCTCACAACCACGCCACAGATCGCTCGGTTCGGGACTTGGTCGATTGTCAACAAGCACCGTCAGCAGCGTTTCCTCGGCCAAGCGGTGGAGATACTCAGGCAGGTCGGCGGGCGGTCGTCCGAACAGGGGGATAACGACCGCCTGGCGCCCCTCGTCCGATCTCCCCATCTCGATCGCCCCTTGCGGCAGGGCCTCGATCGGATCGTTCCCGCCCCAGCGGCCTAATTCCATGGTTGGGTTCCGACCGGAAGAGAGTGGAGGCCTGATCGGCCGCGATGGGTGCGGACCACGGAAGCGGATGCCCCGCGGCAAGCCCGCCGGCGGGGCGGCCAGTGCCCGAGATTACCGGTTCCCGGCAGAGGGGAGGGGGGGGGTTGCCGGAAGCCCCCCCCGATGGTGCATGATGGTGAGGTCGACGGAAGAACCGTCGGGAGCGGAGCGCCCCCACGCTGCTCTGCGGATGTAGCTCAGTGGTAGAGCATCTCCTTGCCAAGGAGAGGGTCGAGAGTTCGAATCTCTTCATCCGCTTATTTCCCCAGTCCAAGTTACGAGCCCCAGATCAGCGCCCGCTGGCCTTAAGGATCGTCTTGATTGTTTTGACAAAGATTAAAAGATCAAGCCCTACATTCCAGTGCCGTAGATAATAGAGGTCATAACTTAGTTTGATTTCAGCCTCCGCGACACTGGCGGCGTAGGGCGCACAAACCTGAGCCCAGCCGCTGAGGCCTGGAGGCATCCAGTGACGCTTGCGATAATGGGGAATTCGCTCCTCCAATTCGTGTTCGAGTTCGGGTCTCTCCGGACGGGGACCAATCAAGCTCATATCGCCACGCAAGACATTGAACAGCTGGGGCAACTCATCGAGGCGAACCCGTCGCAGGAACCACCCCACCCTGGTGATGCGATTGTCACCCGGGACGGTCCAGCTGGCCGGCGCCGCAGGGTCCGGACAGCGCATCGTGCGCAGCTTGTAGAGCTGGAAACATTGCCCCATCAGCCCGCTGCGATCCTGCACATAGAGAACCGGACCGCGGTCCTCCAGCCAGATCAACAATCCCGCCATGGCGATCAGAGGTGCTGTGAGGAGCAACAGAGACATGGCCAGCGCGACATCGGCCGCCCGTTTCAGCTGACGTTGAACACTGAGGCTGTTTGCCCAGGCAACGTCGTCAAGGCAAAGGGCCTCCTCGGGCAGATAAGCCGGAAGCAGACGGTGCTGCTGCTGCTCGGCCATCTCCAGAACGGATGGAAAGGGCTGCTGGGTTTGGCGGACGACCAGGCGGAGCAGCAAGCGCAGTGACAAGGCCCAGACGCTGAGGAGCACCAGCAGGGTCAGCTGGGTCCGGCGATGGCTCAGGGTGAAGGTGTCCGGCAGGTGGAGCATCCAGGCGCCAAGCACAACCCCGAGGGTTGTGGCGAGGGCGGCGGCACCAAGCCGCACCAAAACCTGGCCGATCGGCAACCGGGGCCAGCGCAGCAACGTGTAACTCCCAAACAGCCAGCTGAAAAACACGTAGATGAGCCCGAAGGGCAGCAAGCTGCGGGAGGTGGGCAGCAGCTCAACACCGAAGAGGCGATCCGCCATTGCCGCCGCCGCCATCACCCCGATCAGATCGCCGAGGGCGCAAAGGATGAGAACACGGCGAGGATCCCGAAGGAGCCCATGCCGAGTCCGCTTGTTAGTGGTGGCAAGCCGCATCGACAGAGGTCATCCCGACAGCGCCGCCATCAGGCTGCCCATCTCCAGGGCCTGCAGGCCATAGTTCCAACCCAGGTTGCTCTTGATGCCGGCCCGCTCCAGGGCCTGCTGCAGGGTGTCGGTGGTGAGCACGCCGAAGATCACCGGCACGCCCGTGTCGCGGGCCACGGCGGCCACGCCCTTGCTCACCTCCGCCACCACCACGTCGAAGTGGGGGGTGTCGCCGCGGATCACCGCGCCGAGGGTGATCACCACCTGATAGCGGCCGCTGGCCGCCAGCCGCTGGGCCACCAGGGGAATCTCGAAGCTGCCGGGCACCCAGGCCACATCCAGCTGGGCGCTGGCGGGGGTGGTGTCGATGCCGTGGCGGGAGAGGCAGTCGAGGCAGCCGCTGAGCAGCTTGCCCGTCACCAGATCGTTGAAGCGGGCGATCACGACCGCGAAGCGGAGATCCGCCGTGTCGGTGAAGCGACCTTCGAAGACGGCCAAGGAATTCAGACCACGAAGTAGCTCACGCCCCAGTTGACCAGCACCAGGGCCACCCAGGCGAGACCACCGATGAGGATCAGCTTGTTGGAACGGCCGCTGTCCTCGCTGCTGGCGTAGAGCACCGGCACGGCCACGATCAGCGCGAAGGAGAGCACCACCAGGGCCAGAACCGTGAGCGTGTTGATGATCTGCATGGTGGGAGAACTGGTGGGGCGAGGGGGGCGCGCCGGCCATGTCAGGCGATGGCGGCATCCTCCCATGCAGCCCGGGAGCAGCCGGGGGCCCGGCCGGGCTTCCTTTACATGTTGTCGGGTGGCGGCGACGGCGACACCACCGGTAGTGGGGTTTAGAATCGCAGCCCACATCCACAGTGTGATGGCGGCACCGGCCGGAGCATCCCCCACCGCCGCGCCCCCCCAGCAGCTCAGCCTGGATCCCGGCCTGGGCCTGCAGGGGGACCTCTTCCTGGCCACGGCCCACGCTGTTGCCACCACCAACGCCAGCGCCGCGCCCCCGGCGACCGGGCGGGGCGGGGAAGGGCCTGAGGACGCGCCGGGGGATGGGGATCTGGCCCGGGAGGCCGGGCGGCGGCCGCGGCGGCGGGCGGCGGCACCAGCGACCGACGCGGAGGCGGCGGCGGACGCCAGCGGCGACCCGGAGGGCGGTTCCAGCGACGGCGACCTCTCGGACCTGCCGCGCTGGCACCACCACAGCCTGGTGGATCCGGCCCAGCTGCCGCCGATGCTGCGCCACTACGTGGAGCTCAAGGCGGCCCATCCCGACCGGGTGCTGCTCTACCGGCTCGGCGATTTCTTCGAGTTCTTCTTCGAGGACGCGATCCTGCTGGCCCGCCTGCTGGAGCTCACCCTCACCGGCAAGGACGCCGGCCGGGCGATCGGCCGGGTGCCGATGGCGGGCATCCCCCACCACGCCGTCGAGCGCTACTGCAACGACCTGCTGCGCCGCGGCCTGAGTGTGGCCCTCTGCGACCAGCTCGAGACCACCCCCGCCAAGGGGGCCCTGCTGCGGCGCGACATCACCCGCGTGCTCACCCCGGGCACCGTGCTGGAGGAGGGCATGCTCGCCGCCCGCCGCAACAACTGGCTCTGCGCCGTGGTGGTGGAAGGGGAGCGCTGGGGTCTGGCGGTGGCCGATGTGAGCACCGGCGAATTCCGCGTGACCGAGCGGCGGGGCGGGGCGGCCCTGCACCAGGAGCTGCTGCCGCTGGAGGCCGCCGAGGTGGTGGCGCCGGCGGCAGCGTGCCCGGCCGGGCAGGAGCCCGGGGACGACCATCCGGCCTGGTGCCCGCCGGGGCTGCGGCTCACCCGGCTGGCGCGCACGCCCTTCGAGGCTCCCGAGGCGACGGCGCGGCTGCGGCGGCAGTTCCGCCTGGCCAGCCTGGAGGGTCTGGGCCTGGGGGAGGCGCCCCTGGCGCTGCGGGCCGCCGGCGGGCTGCTGGCCTATCTGGAAACCACCCAGCCGGACCCCGACGGGGTGGCCGATGCGCCCGGGGCCGCGGCGATCCCGCTGGAGCTTCCCCGCCTCTGGCACGCCGGCGACCAGCTGGTGCTCGACGCCCAGACCCGGCGCAACCTCGAGCTCACCCGCACCCAGCTGGGCGGGGCCCTGCACGGCTCGCTGCTCTGGGCGATCGATCGCACCGCCACCGCCATGGGTGGCCGCTGCCTGCGGCGCTGGATCGAGGCGCCCCTCGTGGATCGGGCCGCGATCCTCGAGCGCCAGGAGGGGGTGAGTGAGCTGGTGGAGCGGCGGCCCCTGCGCCTGGCCCTGCGGCGGCTGCTGCGGCCGATGGGCGATCTCGAGCGGCTGGCGGGGCGGGCCGGCGCCGGCAGCGCCTCCGCCCGCGACCTGGTGGCCCTGGCCGACGGGCTGGAGCGGCTGCCCCGTCTGGCGGGCCTGCTGGGCGACGCCACCAGCCCGCCCCTGCGGGCCCTGAGCCGCCCCTGGCCGGAGCTGGTGGCCCTGGCGGCCCGGGTGCGCCACGTGCTGGTGGAGGCCCCGCCGCTGTCGCTCACGGAAGGGGGGCTGCTGCACGACGGCGTCGACCCGGTGCTCGATGGCCTGCGCAACCGCCTCGACGACGAGGAGGCCTGGCTGGCCCGGCAGGAGGCGCAGGAGCGGCAGGCCAGCGGCAACCCCAACCTGCGGCTGCAGTACCACCGCAGCTTCGGCTACTTCCTGGCGGTCAGCCGCGCCCGAGCCGCCCGCGTGCCCGACCACTGGATCCGCCGCCAGACCCTGGCCAACGAGGAGCGCTTCGTCACGCCGGAGCTCAAGCAGCGGGAGGGGCGCATCCTGCAGCTGCGGGCCCGCACCTGCCAGCGCGAATACGAGTTGTTCAGCGCCCTGCGCCAGGAGGTGGGCGACCAGGCGGCCGCGGTGCGCGCCGCCGCCCGGCTGGTGGCCGATCTCGACGCCCTGGCCTCCCTGGCGGAGGTGGCCGCCACCGGCGGCTGGTGCCGTCCGGTGTTGAGCGACGGCCGCGAGCTGGTGATCGAGGCGGGCCGCCATCCGGTGGTGGAGCAGCTGCTGGTGGAGGAGCCCTTCACCGCCAACGACCTCAGCCTGGCGGCCCCGGGCGCCCCGGATCTTCTGGTGCTCACGGGCCCGAACGCCAGCGGCAAGAGCTGCTACCTGCGCCAGACCGGGCTGCTGCAGGTGCTGGCGCAGATCGGCGGCTGGGTGCCGGCCCGCTCCGCCCGGCTGGGCATCGCCGATCGCATCTTCACCCGCGTCGGCGCCGTCGACGACCTGGCCAGCGGCCAGTCGACCTTCATGGTGGAGATGGCCGAAACCGCCAACATCCTTCACCACGCCACGCCCCGTTCGCTGGTGCTGCTCGATGAGATCGGCCGCGGCACCGCCACCTTCGACGGCCTCTCGATCGCCTGGGCGGTGGCCGAACATCTGGCCGACCGGGAGAGCGGCGGCATCGGCGCCCGCACCATCTTCGCCACCCATTACCACGAGCTCAACGAGCTGGCGGAGCTGCTCCCCAACGTGGGCAACGCCCAGGTGCTGGTGGAGGAGACCGGCGACGACCTGGTGTTCCTGCACCGGGTCGTGCGCGGCGGGGCCAGCCGCAGCTACGGCATCGAGGCCGCCCGGCTGGCGGGGGTACCGACCTCGGTGGTGCGGCGGGCCCGCCAGATGCTCGACCGGATCGAGGCCAACAGCCATGTGGCGGTGGGGCTCACACCCCGGGCCGCTTAGGCCTGGGGGCGCTCCAGCCAGGCCCGCCGCAGCAGGGCGTTGACCGCCGCGGCCACCAGGCCCGCCCCACCGCGGCTGCCCTCCAGGCGGATCTGGGGCAGACCGCTGGCCGCCAGGCGGCGCTTGCTCTCCGCCACGCCGACGAACCCCACCGGCATGCCGATCACCAGCGCCGGTGGCGGCTCGCCCCGGGCGCAGCGATCGAGCAGGCACTCCAGGGCCGTGGGGGCGCTGCCCACCAGCACCACGGCCCCCGGATGGACCGCCAGCGCCCGGGCCATGCCCGCCGCGGTGCGGGTGGAGCCCGCCGGCGCCGCGGCGGGGGCCCAGGCCAGCACGCTGCGCACGGGATTGGCGAAGGTGCGGCCCGCCATCGGCGCCACGGCGGCCGCCGCCATGGCGGTGTCGGTGAGGATCACGGCGCCGGCGGCCAGGGCCCCCAGCCCGGCGGCGCAGGCCCCGGGGGAAAAGCGCAGGTCGGGAGCGATCGAAGGGTCGCCGCAGCTGTGCACCAGGCGCTCGAGCACATCCCGCTCCGCCACCGGCAGGTCCACCTCCCCCAGCAGCGCCCGGATGCGCCGCAGGCTCTCCAGGAAGATCGGGTGATCGGCGAAAGGCTGGGGCACCGGAGCGTCGGCAGGCCCGGCGGTGGTCGGTGGGTCGGTGGCGGCTGGGTCGGTCGTGATCGGTGGCTGGGCGACAGGCTCCCCCCACGAGGCAGGGGGAACGGCGAGGCTAGGGCGGACCCTGGCTACAGTCCGGCTCCCGCCGGCGGCGCGATGCCGATCCACCTCTTCTGGGGCGACGACGAAGCGGCCCGCCACCGCGCCGTGGAGGCCCTGGTGGCCGAGCGGATCGATCCGGCCTGGGCGGCGATCAACCTCAGCCGGCTCGATGGCAACGACCCGGCCCAGGCCGGCCAGGCCCTGGAGGAGGCGCGCACCCCGCCGTTCGCCAGCGGCTGCCGGGTGGTGGTGCTGCAGCGCAGCCCCTTCTGCGCCACCTGCCCCAGCGAGCTCGCCGCCCGGCTGGAGGGCTCCCTGGCGCTGATCCCCGACAACTGCCACCTGGTGCTGGTCAGCCCCGGCAAACCGGACGCCCGCCTGCGCACCACCAAGGCCGTGCGCAAGCTGGCGGAGGAGCGGGGCTTCGAGCTGCCGGCCGTCTGGGATGGGGCCGGCCAGCTGGAGCTGGTGGCCCACACCGCCCGCGACCTCGGCCTGCGCGTGGAGCCGGCCGCGGCCGAGGCCCTGGCGGAGGCGATCGGCAGCGACAGCGCCCGGCTGGCCAGCGAACTGGAGAAGCTGGCCCTGTACGCCGGCGAGGGGCCGATCACGGCCGCGGCGGTGGAGGCCCTGGTGGGCGGGCGGAGCACCAACAGCCTGGCGGTGGGGGACGCGCTGCTGTCGGGCCGGGTGGCCGAGGCGATCGCGCGGGTGGATGCCCTGCTGGCCGCCAACGAACCGGCCCTGCGCATCGTGGCCACCCTCAGCGGCCAGATCCGCGGCTGGTTGTGGGTGTGCCTGCTGGAGCGAAGCGGCGAGCAGGACGTGGCCGTGATCGCCAAGGCGGCCGGAATCGGCAACCCGCGCCGGGTGTTCGTGCTGCGCAAGCAGATCCGCGGTCGCGGCCCGGACCAGCTGCTCGGCCTGCTGCGACGGGTGCTGGAGGTGGAGGCGGCCCTGAAGCGGGGCAGCGACCCGGGCGCCGCCTTCCGCGACGGCTTCCTGCCCGGCGCCGCCTGAGGGCCAGCGGCGGCGGCCGGATCGGGGCGACCTCGATAATCGGGGTTGTGCCGCACGACACCGGGGATGGCCCTGCTGGTTCAGAAATACGGGGGCACCTCCGTCGCCGACGTGGCGCGCATCCAGGAGGTGGCCCGCCGCATCGCCCGCTGCCGCGAGCAGGGGCACGATCTGGTGATCGTCGTCTCGGCGATGGGCCACACCACCGACGAGCTCACCGCCCTGGCGCGGGCGATCACCGCCCGGCCGCCCCGACGGGAGATGGACATGCTCCTGGCCACGGGCGAGCAGGTGTCGATCGCCCTGCTGTCGATGGCCCTGCATGCCCTGGGCGTGCCGGCGGTCTCGATGACCGGCACCCAGGCGGGGATCGTCACCGAATCGGCCTACGGCCGGGCCCGCATCCTCGAGGTGCGCACGGAACGGGTGCAGCGGTTGCTGGAGGAGGGCCAGGTGGTGGTGGTGGCGGGCTTCCAGGGCACCAGCAGCGGCAGCGCCGGAACACCGGAGATCACCACGCTCGGCCGGGGGGGCTCCGACACCTCAGCGGTGGCCCTGGCAGCGGCCCTGGGCGCCGACGCCTGCGAGATCTACACCGATGTGCCCGGCGTGTTCACCACCGACCCCCGCAAGGTGGCCGACGCCCAGCTGATGGAAACGGTGAGCTGCGACGAGATGCTCGAGCTGGCCAGCCTCGGGGCCGCCGTGCTGCACCCGCGGGCGGTGGAGATCGCCCGCAACTACGGCGTGCCGCTGGTGGTGCGCTCGAGCTGGAGCGACGAGCCCGGCACCCGGCTCACCAGCGGCGCGCCCCGGCCGATCGGCAGCGAGGGGCTGGAGCTGGGGCGGCCAGTGGACAGCGCCGAACTGGAGCTGCAGCAGGCGGTGCTGGCCCTGGCCCATGTGCCCGACCGGCCGGGCATCGCCGCCCTGCTGTTCGAGGCCCTCGGCGCAGGCGGGCTGAACATCGACCTGATCGTGCAGGCCAGCCATGAGGGCGGCAGCAACGACATCGCCTTCACCGTGGCCGAAGCCGAGCTGGAGGCCGCGCGGCAGATCTGCGACGACCTGCTGCGCTCGCTCGGGGCCGAGGGAGCGGTGCTGAGCGCCGAGGCCGACATGGCCAAGATCAGCATCGGCGGCGCCGGCATCATGGGCCGTCCGGGGGTGGCCGCCCGCCTGTTCGACACCCTGGCCCGCCTGGGCATCAACCTGCGCCTGATCGCCACCAGCGAGGTGAAGGTGAGCTGCGTGGTGGAAGGCAGCCAGGGCGCCAAGGCCCTGCGAGCCGCCGCCACGGCCTTCGAGCTGGGGGAGCAGCAACTGCTCCGCAACCCGGCGCCCTGCCACCTGGACGCACCGGCGGTCCGGGGGGTCGCCCTCGACCGGGAGCAGGCCCAGGTGGT
>JBIKTO010000054.1:0-9496 GCA_044348065.1 Cyanobium sp. | reverse complement strand
CGGCCAGCTGGCGATGGCCCGCGCCATGGCCTCCGGCGCCAGCGAAGCGTGAACGATCCCCCGGTGGGGGACGCGCCCTGGCTCAGCCCGACGGCCCTCGCCTGGGTGGAGCGGATCCTCGCCTCCCACCAGCGGGCCTTCGGCCGGCCCCTGATGGCCGGCACCGGGCCGACGCGCGATCCCCGCCAGGCCGCCCAGGAGCTGTTCGCCGCCGCCACGGTGGTGCTCGCCCACGACGGCGGCGCCGATCCCCGCTTCGTCTACGCCAACGCCGCCGCCCTGCGGCTCTGGCAGCGGCCCTGGCGGCAGATGGTGGGCCTGCCCTCACGGCTGAGCGCCGCGCCGACCGAGCGACACGAACGCTCCGCCGCCCTGGCCCGGGCGCGACAGGAGGCAATCGCCAACTACAGCGGCATCCGGGTGGACAGCCGCGGCCGGCGCTTCCGCCTGGAGGGAGCACGCCTCTGGAGCCTCACGGGCGAGCGGGGGGAACCCGCAGGCCAGGCTGCCGCCTTCGATCGCTGGTGGTGGCTGGAGGGTTGCTCACCGCCGCCGGTCAGCGCGACGACCACCCCCTGACCCGTCTCCCGGAAGGAGTACCTAGAGTCTTAGACCGCCAGCCGCGACGGGTTTCCCATGACCAGCACCCCCACCGCGCCCTCCAGCCCCACCGCCCTCCAGGCGCCGAGGCTCAGCCTCCAGTGCGAGCGCATCGCTGCCGACACCACCACAATCCGCTCCCTCGACTGGGACCGCAGCCGCTTCGACATCGAATTCGGCCTGCGCAACGGCACCACCTACAACGCCTTTCTGGTGCGCGGCGAACGCACCGCCCTGATCGACACCAGCCACGCCAAGTTCCGCGACACCTGGCTGCCCCTGCTGCGCGAGCAGATCGACCCAAAGGCGATCGATGTTCTGATCGTCTCCCACACCGAGCCCGACCACTCCGGCCTGATCGGCGATCTGATCGACGCCAACCCCGAGATCGAGATCGTCGCCAGCAAGGTGGCGATCCAGTTCCTGGAGAACCAGGTGCACCGCCCCTTCCGCAGCCGGGCGGTCAAGAGCGGCGATGAGCTGGATCTGGGCACGAACCCCGACAGCGGCGTCAGCCACCGCTTCGAATTCCTGAGCGCCCCCAACCTGCACTGGCCGGACACGATCTTCTCCTTCGACCACGGCACCGGCATCCTCTACACCTGCGACGCCTTCGGCCTCCACTACTGCAGCGACGACCTCTACGACCGCGATCCCGGCGCCATCGCCCCCGACTTCCGCTTCTACTACGAGTGCCTGATGGGCCCCAACGCCCGCAGCGTGCTGCAGGCCCTCAAGCGCATGGACGCCCTGCCGGAGATCACCACGATCGCCGTGGGCCACGGGCCCCTGCTGCGCGACCACCTCTCCCTCTGGGTCGACGACTACCGGGAATGGAGCGGCCAGCGCAGTGTCGGTGAGGCCTACGCCGCCGTCTGCTACGTGAGCCAGTACGGCTTCTGCGACCGCCTCAGCCAGGCGATCGCCCGCGGCGTCGCCAAGGCCGAAGCCCAGGTGCAGCTGGTCGACCTGCGGGCCACCGATCCCCAGGAGCTCAGCGCCCTGATCGGTGAGGCCGCCGCGGTGGTGGTGCCCACCTGGCCCGCCGAACCGGATCCGGAGCTGCAGGCCTCGATCGGCACCCTGCTGGCGGCCCTCAAGCCCAAGCAGTGGCTGGCCTGCTACGACGCCTTCGGCGGCAACGACGAACCGATCGATTCCGTCGCCGGCACGCTGCGCTCCCTCAATCCCCAGGAGGCCTTCACACCCCTGCGCATCCGCCAGGTGCCCGGCGCCGCCGACTACCAGCGCTGCGAGGAGGCGGGCACCGACCTGGGCCAGCAGCTCACCCGCGAGAAGACGATCGCGGCGATGAAGAGCCTCGACGGCGACCTCGATAAGGCCCTCGGCCGCCTCTCCGGGGGCCTCTACGTGGTGACGGCCCGCCAGGGGGAGGGGGAAAGCATCCGCAGCGGCGCCATGGTGGCCAGCTGGGTGAGCCAGGCCAGCTTCGAACCGCCCGGCATCACCGTGGCGGTGGCCAAGGACCGGGCGATCGAATCGCTGATGCAGGTGGGCGATCGCTTCGTGCTCAACATCCTGCGGGAGGACAACCACCAGCAGCTGCTGCGCCACTTCCTGCGCCGCTTCCCGCCCGGCGCCGATCGCTTCGCCGGCGTGAACGTGCTGGAGGGGGCCGCCGCCGGTGGCCCAGTGCTGGGGGATGCCCTGGCCTTCCTCGGCTGCCGCGTCGCCCAGCGGATGGAGGGTCCCGACCACTGGATCATCTACGCCGAGGTGGAGCAGGGCAATGTGGCCGACACCACCGCCAGCACCGCCGTGCATCACCGCAAGGTGGGCAACCATTACTGAGATGACCGCCACCCCCACCAGCCCCGCCGCCGCCGGGCCCTCCGGCGCCGCCAGCGGCGGCGACCGCCGTGTGCTGACCCTGCCGATCGACAGCGGCCTGATCTGCCTGCGGGGCCTCAGCCCCAAGCGCCTGCGCTTCGAGGTGGAGTACGGCCTGGAGCGCGGCACCTGCGCCAACAGCTTCCTGCTCGAAGCGGGCCAGGCCGCCGATGGCCACCCGGTGCCGCCGGTGCTGATCCATCCGCCGGGGATGACCTACGCCGAGCCCTTCTTCGCCGCCCTGGCGGCGCTGGTGCCGGCCGAGGCGCCCCTGAAGGTGGTGGTGGGGGTGGTGAACCCCAACCGGGTGGAGCTGCTGCGGGCGATGCTGGAGCGCTGGCCCAACCTGGCGCTGGTGGCCTCGAACGCCGGCGCCAAGCTGGTGCGGGAGCTGTGGCAGCAGCGGCGGCCGGCCGCCCCCGGTGCTCCGGAGGCGCCACCCCTGCCGCCCCTGCCGTCGATCGATGTGGTGAAACAGGAGGTGAGCCGCCCCCTGGCGGGCGGCCTGCGGCTGCGGCTGATCCCCGCCCCCACCCCCCGCTGGCCCGGGGCGCTGCTGGCCTTTGAGGAGAGCAGCGGCCTGCTGATGAGCAGCAAGTTCTTCTCCGCCCACCTCTGTGTGGAGCCCTTCGCCGAGGCGAACCGCAGCAGCACCGAGGAGGACCGCCGCTGGTTCTACGACTGCCTGATGGCGCCGATGGCCCGCCAGGTGGACAGCCTGCTCGACCGCCTCGACGACCTGCCGATTCGCACCATCGCCCCCTTCCATGGGCCGGCGGTGAGCGACAGCTGGCGCAGCCTGCTGGCCGATTACCGCCGGTGGGGCGAAAGCCAGGAGCGCTCCGGCCTGGCGGTGGCCCTGCTCTACGCCAGCGCCTACGGCAACACCGCCGCCATCGCCGACGCCCTGGCCCGCGGGGTGGCCCGCAGCGGCGTGCGGGTGGAGAGCCTCAACTGCGAATTCGCCGAGCCGGAGGCGCTGCAGCAGACCATCCGCGACTGCGACGCCCTGCTGATCGGCTCCCCCACCCTCGGCGGCCATGCCCCCACGCCGATCGTCTCCACCCTCGGCACGGTGCTGGCGGAAGGGGACCGGCGCAAGCCGGTGGGGGTGTTCGGCAGTTTCGGCTGGAGCGGTGAAGCGATCGACCTGCTGGAAACCAAGCTGCGGGATGGGGGCTTCAGCTTCGCCTTCGAGCCGATCCGGGTGCGCTTCAGCCCCGATGGGGCCACCCTGCGCACCCTGGAGGAAACCGGCGTGGCCCTGGGCCGACGCCTGCTCACCGATGCGCGACGCCGCAACCTGCGCCGCCCCGGCGGCGGCCTCAGCGAAAGCCGCAGCAACCCCGCCCTGCAGGCCCTGGGCCGCGTCGTGGGTCCGCTCTCGATCATCACGGTGCGCCGCGGCGAGGGGGAGGAGGCCGCCAGCGGCGCGATGGTGGCCAGCTGGGTGAGCCAGGCCAGCTTCAGCCCCCCCGGCTTCACCCTGGCGGTGGCCCGCGACCGGGCCGTGGAGGGCCTGCTGCACGTGGGCGATCACTTCGCCCTCAACGTGCTGGCGGCGGGGCGGGAGAAGGAGCTGATGAAGCGCTTCCTGCGGCCCTTCGCCCCCGGTGCCGACCGCTTCGAAGGCCTGGCGATCGAGAGCAGCCCCGGTGGCCAGCCGCTGCTGCCGGAGGCCCTGGCCTGGCTGGAGGCCACCGTGACCCAACGGATGGAATGCGGCGACCACTGGCTGATCTACGCCCAGGTGAACCACGGGGGGCTGCTCGATGCAAGCGGCACGCCAGCGGTGCACCAACGGCGGATCGGCAGCGCCTACTGAATCACGAATCTCCAGAGGAATTGCGAAAGTTTTACCGTTGCAAGGTGAGGGGCGCTTCTGCTCGCGAAAAAGACAAAAGCGCCGAATTCGATCAACTCAATCTGCAAAGATTCTAAATCCTGTGATCTAAGCTACAAACCACCCAAGACCGGCCCTGTTGCTGCTGCGCGGGCTACTTCAGGGTTCTTGAACGCTTGGTAAAACTGCGCTGAGACGTTGCAAGCGGATGATCCTGGACCAGCACAACCACTTACCCTTACCGATCCAGGCCGTGCGCTACCGCGGCTTCGTGCTGATTCCCCAGAGCAACCTCACCTGGCTGATCCGGCCAGAGCGCAGCCCGATGCGGATGCTGCCCTTCCGGGTACCCGCCAGCTCCCTGAGCGACGTGCAGGCCCTGATCGACTGGCGACTCTCCCAGCAGAGCCAGGCGGCCTGATCTCAGGCCGCCCAGGGGGGCGTTGGGCCGCCACCACCACCGGCCTGAAAGGGAAGCACCAGGGTGGCCCAGTGATCGGGCCGCTGGGGACGACGGCGGCGCGAACGGCGGACGCCGAAGGGCACCCGCACCACGTTGGTGCCTTCCACCCGCAGGGTGCCGTTCTGGATGTCACCGCCGTTGCCGCTGCCGCCGTTGCCGTTCATGGTTCCCAGGTAAAGGAATGGCAGAGATCCGCCGCAAGAAGCGGCGAACGCGGCCATGATGCGTGATGCGGGGCCGAAAAGATACCCCAGAAAGCCCTACGCGGCCACTTCGGCCACCGGCATAGCCAGTTCGGTCACCGAGGGGCAGGTGCACACGAGGTTGCGATCCCCGTAGGCGTTGTCAATCCGGGCCACCGCCGGCCAGAACTTCGTCTGCCGTTGCGAGGCTCCCGCCGGAAAGGCGGCCTGCTCGCGGCTGTAGGGGCGATCCCACACGTCGGCGGTCACCACCGCCAGGGTGTGGGGGGCACCCTTGAGCGGATTGGCCAGGGGGTCGGCCGCGCCACTCTCGATCGCCGCCGCTTCGGCCCGGATCGCGATCATCGCGTCGCAGAAGCGGTTGAGCTCCGCCAGCGACTCACTCTCGGTGGGCTCCACCATCACCGTGCCGGCCACCGGCCAGCTGACGGTGGGGGCGTGGAAGCCGTAGTCCATCAGGCGCTTGGCGAGATCATCCACCTCCAGCCCGGCGCTGCGCTTGAGCGGCCGCAGGTCGAGGATGCATTCGTGGGCCACCCGTCCGCCGGCGCCCCGATACAGCACCGGGAAGTGACGATCGAGCCGCTCGGCGATCAGGTTGGCCGAGAGCAGGGCCACCTGGCTGGCGCGGCGCAGACCATCGCCCCCCATCATGCGGATGTACATCCAGCTGATCGGCAGGATGCCGGCGCTGCCCCAGGGGGCCGCGGACACCGGCCCGATCGCCAGGCCCTGGGCATGGGCCGCACCGCCGCCCACCGGCGCCAGCGGGTGACCGGGCAGGAAGGGCACCAGATGGGCCGCCACGCCGATCGGTCCCACGCCGGGACCGCCGCCGCCATGGGGGATGCAGAAGGTCTTATGCAGGTTCAGGTGGCACACATCAGCGCCGTACTGGCCCGGCTTGCAGAGCCCCACCTGGGCGTTGAGGTTGGCGCCATCGAGATAAACCTGGCCGCCTCGCTCATGCACCAGGGAGCAGATGCGCCGGATTCCGGTCTCGAACACACCGTGGGTGGAGGGGTAGGTGACCATCAGGGCCGCCAGATCGGCGGCGTGGGCGTCGGCCTTGGCCTCCAGGTCCGCCAGGTCGATGTTGCCCTGCTCATCGCAGGCCACGGCCACCACCTGCATGCCCGCCATCACGGCGCTGGCGGGGTTGGTGCCGTGGGCACTGGTGGGAATCAGGCAGATGCGCCGGTGCCCCTCGCCGCGGCTGCGGTGCCAGGCCCGGATCACCATCAGGCCGGCGTACTCCCCCTGGGAGCCGGCATTGGGTTGCAGGGAAACGCCGGCGAAGCCGGTGATCGCCGAGAGCCAGGCCTCCAGGTCGGCCACCAGGCGGGCATAGCCACGGGTCTGGTCGGCCGGGGCGAAGGGATGGAGCTGGGCGAAGGCGGGCCAGCTCACCGGCGCCAGCTCGGCGGCGGCATTGAGCTTCATCGTGCAGCTGCCCAGCGGGATCATGCCGTGCACCAGGGAGAGGTCGCGGCTCACCAGGGCCTGGATGTAGCGCATCAGCTCGGTCTCGCTGCGGTAGCGATGGAACACCTCCTGGCGCAGCCAGGGGTGGCGGCGGGCTGGAATTCCGTCAGCAAGGGCGGCCGCTGGGTCCATCGCCACGGCCCGCAGAGCGGTGATCGCCGGCTCGGCGGCGGCGGGGGAGGGGGCGAGGGCCAGCAGCAACCGCTCCAGCTCCGCCACGGTGGAGAGTTCATCCAGGCTGATCGCCAGGTGGGCGGCGTCGCTGGCGCCGGTGAGGCCAGGCCGGAGGTTGAAGCCCGCGGCGGCGGCCCGCGCGATCAGGGCATCGGCCTCCGGGCTGGCCACCACCACGGTGTCGAAGCCGGGGCCGCCTTCGGGCGGCAGGCCGAGGGCGGTGAGGCCGGCGATCAGGCCCTGGCGCAGGGCCAGCACCCGCCGGGCGATCGCCTCCAGCCCGTCGGGGCCGTGGTGAACCGCGTAGAAGCTGGCCATCACCGCCAGCAGCACCTGGGCGGTGCAGATGTTGCTGGTGGCCTTGTCGCGGCGGATGTGCTGCTCGCGGGTCTGCAGGGCCAGGCGCAGGGCGGGGTTGCCCTTGGCATCGCGCGACTGGCCCACCAGCCGGCCGGGAATCTGGCGCTTGAACTCCTCGCGGGTGGCGAAGAAGGCGGCGTGGGGGCCGCCGAAGCCCATCGGCACCCCGAAGCGCTGCAGGCTGCCCACGGCGATGTCCGCACCCAGCTCGCCCACCGGGGCGAGCAGCACCTGGGCCAGGGGATCGACCGCCACGGTGGCGATCACCCCCGCGGAGCGGGCGGCGGCCAGCAGGGGCGCCGGATCCCAGAGGCGACCGCCGCAGCCGGGCAGCTGGAGCAGCAGGCCGAAGGCCTCCTCCGGCAGCGCCGGATCCGGGCCGGCATCGCTGGCCAGTGCAACCGCCAGGGCCTCGGCGTCGCAGAGCTCGAGGCTGATGCCGAGGGGCTCGGCGCGGGTCTGGAGCACCGCCAGGGTCTGGGGGAAGACCGAGCGGTCCACCAGAAAGCGGCGGGCGCCGGTGCGGCGGCTCACGGCCAGGGCCAGGGCCATGGCTTCGGCGGCCGCCGTGCCCTCATCCAGCAGGGAGGCGTTGGCGATCGGCAGGCCGGTCAGCTCGCTGACCAGGGTCTGGTAGTTGAGCAGGGCCTCCAGCCGGCCCTGGGCGATCTCCGCCTGGTAGGGGGTGTAGGCGGTGTACCAGCAGGGGTTTTCGAGAACGTGGCGCTGGATCAGGGCGGGGGTGGCGGTGCCCGCATACCCCAGGCCGATCAGGCTGCGGCGCGGCTCGTTGGCGGCGGCGATCGCCGCCAGCTCGGCAAGGGCCTCCGCCTCGCCACAGGGGAGGGGCAGGCCTTCGGCGGCGGCGGCGGGCGGCAGCAGGATGTCGGCGGGCACCACGGAGGCCGAGAGGTCCTCCAGGGACTTCAGTCCCAGTTCAGCCAGCATCTGTTCCTGATCTCGCTCACTGGGACCGAGATGGCGGACCAGGAACGGAGCCGACATGGCAAGGGAGCTAGGAGTTGGCAGATGTTACGAAAATCCAGAGGTTCCCGAGCCGGGACTCACCCGGCCCGGACAGTGGCCCTCAGGACCCCGCCACCTTGCCCCGATAGGTTTCGGCATCCATCAGGCTCTCCAGATCACCGGGATCGGCCGGGCGCACGAGCAGCAGCCAGCCCTCTCCATAGGGATCGTTCTGCAGCTCCTCCGGGCTCGAGAGCACGGCTTCGTTGCGGGCTTCCACCACGCCGCTGAGCGGCGCCACCAGATCCTCCACCGCCTTCACCGACTCCACCGAGCCGAAACCGCTGCCCTGGGAGACGGGGGAACCCACCGCGGGCAGGTCGACAAAGACGATGTCGCCGAGCTGGTCGACCGCATAGGCGCTGATACCAACCCGCACCAGGTCGCCCTCGCTGCGGGCGTACTCATGGCTGTCGGCGTAGCGGCAGTCGTCGGGGAAGGTGAGCGGCATCGCCGGCGAGGGGTGCGGGGCGCCTCCAGTCTGTCGGAACGGCCGCCCCCCCGGCTCAGGCCACGGCGGGCAGGGCGGTGAGGGCCCGCTCCAGGGCGATGGCCACGTGCTGGTGGTGGGTGCCGCCCTGGGCGTAGAGCACCCAGGGCGGCCGCAGCGGACCATCGGCGGAGAACTCGCTGGTGCTGCCATCGATGAAGGTGCCGCCGGCCATCAGCAGCTCGCTGGCATACCCGGGCATCGGCGCCGGCACCGGATCGAGGTAGGAGCCGATCGGCGAGGCGGCCTGGAAGGCGCGGCAGGCGGCCTTGAGCCGCTCCGGCGAGCCGAGCCGCACCGCCTGGATCACATCGCTGCGGTGGCCGCCCGGCAGGGGGTTGACGGCATAGCCCAGCTCGCTGAACACCCGGGCGACCAGCTCGGCGCCGATCAGGGCCTCGGCCACCATCTGGGGGGCCAGGAAGAGCCCCTGGAAGATCAGCCGGTTGAGATCGAAGCTGGTGCCGCCCTCCGCGCCGATGCCCGGCGCCGTGAGCCGGCAGCAGGCCCGCTCCACCAGCTCGGCGGCGCCGGCCACGTAGCCGCCGGTGGGGGTGATGGTGCCCCCCAGGTTCTTGATCAGCGACCCGGCGATCAGATCGGCGCCCACGGCGGTGGGTTCCAGCTCCTCCACCAGTTCGCCGTAGCAGTTGTCCACGAACACCACACAGCCCGGCCGCAACGCCTTCACCCGCTCCGCCAGCCGGCCGATCGTGGCCACCGGCAGGGACGCTCGCCAGCTGTAGCCGCAGCTGCGCTGGATCAGCACCAGCCGCGTCGGGGCCGCGAGGGCCTCCGCCAGCCGCGCTTCATCCACCTGGCCGTCGGCGGTGAGGGCCAGCTCGTCGTAGCGCACGCCGAAGTCGGCCAGGGAGCCCTGGCCGGAGCCCCGCAGGCCGATCACCTCCTCCAGGGTGTCGTAGGGGCGACCGGTGAGGGCCAGCATCCGGTCACCGGGGCGGAGCACGCCGAACAGGGCGGCGGTGATCGCGTGGGTGCCG
>JBIKTO010000402.1:0-3077 GCA_044348065.1 Cyanobium sp. | reverse complement strand
TGGCCCCCGCGCTGGTGCTGCCGTTGGCGCAGGTGGGCCTGGCCGACATTCCCCGGGTGGGCGGCAAGAATGCCTCCCTCGGCGAAATGCTGCGCCAACTCGGCTCAGCGGGGGTGAGGGTGCCGGACGGTTTCGCCACCACCGCCGCCGCCTACCGCCAGGTCCTGCGCCACAACCAGCTCCTCCAGCCCCTGGCGGACCTGCTGGGCGCCCTGGACGCCGACGACCTTGCCGCCCTGCAGCAGGCGGGCCGCACCGCCCGGGAGTGGCTGCTGCGCGCCGAGATCCCCGCCGACCTGGCGGAGGCGATCCGCCAGGCCTATCGCACCATGGGCAGCCCACCGGTGGCGGTGCGCTCCAGCGCCACGGCCGAGGATCTGCCGGAGGCCAGCTTCGCCGGCCAGCAGGAAACCTTCCTCTACATCGAGGGCGAGTCCGCCCTGCTGGAGGCCTGTCGCCGCTGCTATGCCTCGCTGTTCACCGACCGGGCGATCTCCTACCGCCAGCTGCATGGCTACCACCACCTGGAGGTGGCCCTCTCGATCGGGGTGCAGCGCATGGTGCGCTCGGACCAGGCCAGCTCGGGGGTGATGTTCACGATCGACACCGAATCGGGTTTCCGCAACGCCGTGCTGCTCACCGCCGCCTGGGGGCTGGGGGAGACGGTGGTGCAGGGGGCGGTCAACCCGGATGAGTGGCTGGTGTTCAAGCCCACCCTGGAGGCGGGATTCGCGTCGATCCTCAGCCGCCGCCGCGGCAGCAAGGCGATCCGCATGGTGCGCTGCGCCCCCGGCGAGGGCGACGGCGGTCGGCCGGTGCGGATTGAGCCGGTGCCGCCGGAGGCCCGTGAGCGCTTCGCCCTGCGGGACGACGAGGTGCTCACCCTGGCCCGCTGGGCCTGCCGCATCGAGGCCCATTACTCCACCCTGCGCGGCACCCCCACGCCGATGGACATCGAGTGGGGCAAGGATGGGGAGGAGGGGGAGCTGTTCATCCTCCAGGCCCGCCCCGAAACGGTGGAGTCGCGCCGCAGTGGAGCGGTGTTGCGCAGCTGGCAGCTGGAGCCCCACAGCCAGCAGCCGATCGTCAGCGGCCAGGCGATCGGCGCCTCGGTGAGCAGCGGCGTGGTGCGGGTGATCCGCGATCCCTCGGAGATCGAC
The DNA here is from genome assembly GCA_044348065.1 of Cyanobium sp. Classification (GTDB taxonomy): domain Bacteria; phylum Cyanobacteriota; class Cyanobacteriia; order PCC-6307; family Cyanobiaceae; genus Cyanobium. Next base: position 1,917 of record JBIKTO010000402.1, on the reverse strand, counting down.
CGCTTCCGCAACGGCGATCTGCTCGTCACCGGCCGCACCGACCCGGACTGGGAGCCGATCCTGCGCCGGGCCAGCGGCGTGGTGACCGACCAGGGGGGGCGCACCTGTCACGCGGCGATCATCGCCCGGGAGATGGGCATCACCGCGATCGTCGGCACCGGCGATGGCAGCCGCCGCATCGCCGACGGCCAGACGGTGACAATCAGCTGCTGCGAGGGCGATGTGGGCCACGTCTACCCGGGCGCCCTGCCGTTTCACCTGCAGGAGCGCGATCTGGGGGAACTGCCGCCCACCCGCACCCGCATCCTGATGAACGTGGGCAACCCCCAGGAGGCGTTTCAGCAGGCGGCCATCCCCTGCGACGGGGTGGGGCTGGCCCGCCTGGAGTTCATCATCGCCAACCACATCCGCGTGCACCCCCTGGCGCTGCTGGAGCCCGGCAGGGTGAGCGATGCGGCCGAGCGCCAGGCGATCGCCGACCTCTGCCGCGGCTATGACCAGCCCGGCGACTACTACGTGGATCTGCTCGCCCAGGGGATGGCGCGCATCGCCGCCGCCTTCCATCCTCGGCCGGTGATCCTGCGCTTCTCCGACTTCAAGAGCAACGAGTACGCCCGCCTGCTGGGGGGCGCGGCCTTTGAGCCGAAGGAGGAAAACCCCATGCTCGGCTGGCGGGGTGCCTCGCGCTACTGCTCGCTGGCCTTCCGTGAGGCCTTTGCGCTGGAATGCCGGGCCCTCAAGCGGGTGCGCGACGTCATGGGCCTCACCAACGCGATCCCGATGGTGCCCTTCTGCCGCACGCCGGAGGAGGGCGACCGGGTGCTGGCGGAGATGGAGCGCCAGGGGCTGCGGCGCGGCGACAACGGCCTGCAGGTGTACGTGATGTGCGAACTGCCCAGCAATGTGGTGGGGGCGGCGGCCTTCGCCGAGCGCTTCGATGGCTTCTCGATCGGCTCCAACGACCTCACCCAGCTCACCCTCGGTCTCGATCGCGATTCGGCCCTGGTGGCGGAGCTGTTCGATGAGCGCCACGAGACCGTGAAGGCGATGATCCGCCTGGCGATCCGCACCGCCAAGGCCTGTGGGCGGCGCATCGGCATCTGCGGCCAGGCGCCGAGCGATTACCCGGAGTTCGCCCGTTTCCTGGTGGAGGAGGGCATCGATTCGATCAGCCTCAACCCCGATGCCGTGGTGGCCACCCGCATCGCCATCGCCGCCCTGGAGCAGGAGCGCAGCTGACGTTGCCACGATGGAGCTGATCCCCCTCGCCGCTTCCCCCTTGCCGAAGCGATCCACGGTGCTGCGCCTGAGCGAACTGAAGCTGCCGCTCGACCACAGCGAGGCGGATCTGTGTGAGGCCATCGCCCGCCGCCTGCGCCTGCCGCCCGCGGCCGTGCGTGGCCATCGCCTGGTGAAGCGCAGCGTGGATGCCCGCCGCCGTGGGGCGATCAAGTTGGTCTACAGCCTTGATCTCGACCTCGATCTCGACGGCCCGGCCCGGCGGCGGTTGCTGCGCCGCTTCGCGGCGGATCCCCACCTGCGTCCCACCCCGGATGAGGCCTACCGGCCGGTGGCCCGGCTGGGGGCGGGGCAGCCGCCGCCAGCGCGGCCGGTGGTGGTGGGCGCCGGCCCCTGCGGTTACTTCGCCGCGCTGGTGCTGGCGGAGATGGGGCTGCGGCCCCTGCTGCTGGAGCGGGGCCTGCCGGTGCGGGAGCGGAGCGCCGCCACTTTCGGCTTCTGGCGGGGGCTGCGGGATCTCGATCCGGAGGCCAATGCCCAGTTCGGCGAGGGGGGGGCCGGCACCTTCTCCGATGGCAAGCTCTACAGCCAGGTGAGTGAACCGGCCCCCTACGTCCGCAAGGTGCTGGAGGAGCTGGTGCGCTGCGGTGCCAACCCGGACATCCTCACCCGTCACCA
>JBIKTO010000401.1:0-3082 GCA_044348065.1 Cyanobium sp. | reverse complement strand
CGGCCTCGATGGCGCGATCGGCACCACGGGCACCGCCGTGGAGCAGCAGCTGCACCAGGCGGCCGGCGGCGGCGGAGCTGATGGCAGCAGCGATCGAGAGGGGCGACCAATCGAGATCACGGCCACCACCGGCCACCACCACCAGGGCGCGGCAATGGGAGCGAGGCGAAGGGTGAGGCAGGGAGGGATCCGGCAGCAGGCAAAGCGGCGGCTGCGGGGCCGCATGTGCGGCCCCTGGAAGGAGCAAACCCATGGCAGAGTGTGAGGAGAAAAGCGGAGTGGGAGGTGGCCGGAGCGCCTGCGGGGCAGGGCTTCTGACCACTTCCTAAGAATACAAGAACATGGGTACTAGCCGCATCCGTAGAAACACGCAAAAGCACCCGCGCCGAGGAGATCCGTGGGAGCGTGAATGGGACCTGCCGGATCAGCAAGAGCCCGAGGGAATGAGAGGGGAGCGTGATGGCCAACCGGGACTGATTGCCACCGCAGCTCGCGGGAAGGCAGCCTCAGCAGACCCCACCAGAACAAGCCAAGAGCCCCAGCAGATGCAAGGGGAGCGCCATGGGAGCAGTGACCCTGCGCCACCGCAGCCCGCGGGAGAGCAGCCGCTGCAACCCTGACCCGACGAACCCCACCCCGGCGGCGGCAAGGGAACAACGATCACCCGAGGGCAAGGGTGCGGCGCAGCCGCACTCGCGCAGCCCTTGCGCCGGGTGACACCCTCACTTCCCCGCCGCGGGGGTGGGTGGCAGCAGGGGTGGAGGCGGTGACTAGGAGCTGGCTTTGGATAGAAAACGCCTGGGGATCACTCTATGCAGAAACTGCATAGTTTCCGCATTCCGTCATGGTCATGCTCGTCCGTTCGCCGGCCCTGGGGCTGTGCTCTCCCTGCCCTGGTCTTGCTTCAGCTGATCCCGCCGCTTGTTGCCGCTGCCTTGGTCCGGCTGGTGGGCCTGCGGGTGGTGGATACCGATCGCTACGACCGCACTGTCGCCGAGATCCTTCGGAAACAGCAGAACGTCAACCTGCAGATGGTGCGGCGCGGCCAGGCATTCGCACATAGGCAGTACCTGCTCAACTGCAACGCCACCACCTACCCCGGGCAACCAAAGCAGCAAAAAGCCACCGCCCCCGAGGTTGCCGGCATAGGGGAGGGTGACCGCCTGCGCGAAGGCGGTGGCCACGGCCGCATCCACCGCGGTGCCCCCCCGGCGCAGCATGGCGGCACCCACGGCCATCGCCTCCCGCTGCTCGGCCGCCACGATGCCATTGGCGGACCATACCGGCTCAAAGCGCTGATGGCGTTCCCCCAGCACATTCGAGCGAGCGGGGGCGGCGCTGGCCGCGGCTGATGAGGCGGCCGACGGGGTAGCGGAAGCGGCAGCCGGGGAGATGGCGTTGGCCGGCGGGATCGCCGGAGCCACAGCGGCCGGGAGCAGGGATGGCCACGGTCAGGGCCGTCAACCCGCAAGCCGCCCGCCTCGCCGTCGACCTCGACTTCGTTCTCCGCGCCGACATGAGATCAAGATTCACCACCGAGTTCGCCACCGTATGCGCCACCGCACGCGACGCAGCTTTTGCCCCCGCATTCACAGCCGGATTTGCCCTCGCATTCACGGCCTTATTTGCCCCCGCGTTTACGGCCGGATTTGCCGCCGCACTGCCCCCTCGTCTTCACTGACCGTGTTCATCGCCCAGCCTCGCTGCCGAAGTCGCCGGCGACAGGGGTGAGCACCCCCAGCGCAGCCCCCAACGTGGGACTTGGGAACCAGCGCGGGGCACAACGCTGAGACACAATGGAACAAGCATTGGCGTGGGCCATGGCTGAAGCTGCATCTGCCCAGCAGGCCGCTAGCGCGACCCGTGAGGACACCAGCCAACAGAGAGCTGGCCGCAGGCGGCGCACCAGCGCCGAGCTCCGGCGGGCCCAGCAAGGGGCAAGCGCCGCCGCCGCACCCGCCGCCCTGGATACCCTGAGCCGCCTGCAGCAACTGGCCGATGCCAGTCCCCAGGTGGCCCAACTGCGGCGGTTGCAGGCACTAGCCCATGCCAGCCCACAGGCGGCGCAATTGCGGCGGCTGCAGGCGCTGGCTGATAACCATTACGCCCCGGTGGCCCAGCTTGGGGGTGACCCAGAGGAAGAAGAACTCATCCAGGGCAACTTCGCCAGCGCAGAGGTTCCACCCCAGCGCCAGCAGGCGCCCCGTGCCAACAACCACGGCCTGCCCGACCAGCTCAAGAGCGGTATTGAATCGCTGTCTGGTCTGTCGATGGACCATGTGCGAGTGCACTACAACTCATCGCAGCCGGCGCAGCCGGCGCAGCTCGACGCGCTGGCCTACGCGCAGGGCAGCGACATTCATCTAGCGCCGGGCCAGGAGCAACAACTGCCGCACGAGGCGTGGCATGTGGTGCAGCAGGCGCAGGGGCGGGTGCGGCCGACGCTGCAGATGAAGGATGGGGTGCAGGTCAACGACGACGCAGGGCTGGAGAGGGAGGCAGATGTGATGGGGGGGAGGGCGGTGCAGATGATCGGGGGCAAAAGGCAAGACCTGACCCATAAGTCGGTGGTACCCCACAAGTCGGTCGTGCAGGCACGCGGCGTGACGCTGTCAGTGGTCAAGCAGGCCATCGGCACGGGTTTTCGTCCCACCGTAGGTGGCACGCAAGAAAGCTCCGACGATGTGCTCGCGACCCAGGGCATCAATTGCCACTTCAGCGTGATCGCGGCCGACCCGGGCGCCATCCATGTGTCGTACTACCCCGCCGACGATGCGGACTACAAACGCAAGATCATCCACTACGCCTTTCGCTGGAATACGGTCAGCGAATCGTTCGGCCCGCCGTCGCAAGTGACGGCGAACTGGAAGCCCTACAGACTTATGTTAGAATTCTTCATGTCGGACGCTATCGCACGCATGCAGAGCCTGGCGGCGTCGATCAAACGCGTGCTCGATGCACCGCCCGGCCCGCCCGACTTCATCCCTGTGCCGCACGTGGATGCGCCCCCTCTCACCAACGAGCGGTATTTCGGTGGCCCCTTCCCCGGCGGCGATGATCATGAAACCGCGATGTTCAAGAG
>JBIKTO010000400.1:0-3088 GCA_044348065.1 Cyanobium sp. | reverse complement strand
CTGAACCTGTCGTCGATGAACCGGCAGCATTGGTGTTGAACTTGGTGAATTCCTGCCCAGGAATAGCACCAGTGATGGAAACTTTATAGGAATAGGAGAAGGGAGTGGTCGTATTTGTGAAATTGAGGCCAGTGCCGCTGAACGTGTGATCAGCTCCACTCATGGTGAAGACGAAGGCACCAGAAGAAAGGTTCGTGAACGAAAAGTTAGAATAGATCTTATCGCCGATTTCGCAACCGATTGTACCCATGGCCGTCAGCAAAGTGATGTTATAGACTCCACCACTGCCAGGGAATCCACCATCCGAACATTGGGGGGCGGCATATGCATCCCCGGGCAGAGCCAAGGGGAGCAGGCCCAGCAAGCCAGCTAATACAAGACGTGTTCCGCGCATGCCTGAAATTGCGTTCCGGACAAGTCTGAACCACGGAGCCGGGCCTGCCAACGCCCTGGCGCGCATGTTTTTGAATCCAGACATGGGCAAGCCAGCGGCAAGCGCGGCTCCACTGCCGCTGGAGCGATGGCGGGGCTCCACCCCACGGGTGGCGCTCTTCCCCATCTGGCCCACCGCCGCTAGCGTAAGCAGGACGTCGCCAGGCATCGGATGGGCCCGCTTCACAGCAGCCAGCTCCACGACCTGCGGCTGCGGCTGCTGGTGCAGCAGGAAAGCGAGCGGATCGCCGACAGCCAGGGCGAAGACCTCGACCTCTCGGTGGTGCAGGCCCGCTGCCTCTGCTGGCTCGCCCTGCTGGCCGAGGCCCATGAGGAGCAGGCCTGCGATGCGGAGCGGCGCCGCGACGTGGAGCAGGCGATGGGCTGGTTCGCCGATTCGATGCGCCTGCGCGACGTGATCCAGGTGGTGAGCTCGATTGAGATCCCCCTGCCCGCGGCGGCCGACTCGCCGGAGTCCCCCTTCGGAGAGCCGGATGACCTGGGTTTCGGAGATCCGGACGGCCTGGGTCGCGACGAAGGCCCTCTGGCCGCCTGAGCGCCCTGTGGCTCGTGGTGCCATGATGGGCGTTGAACAGCCAAGGGACCGCGGTGCCTGAAGAGCCCTGCCAATGCCCTGATTGCCAGCGCTTCTATCGGGAACACGACCGATTGATCCGCGAAAATCCGAGCCTGCGCCAACAGCAGGAGCTCAACTGGGCTGCCCTGCAATCCTTTCGCACCCTCGCCGGCCGCGTGCTGGAGGAGCTGCAGAAGCAATACGGAGACGGCGATGCGGAGGTGCCAGCGCCCACCGCTCCGGAAGCGGGCAAGGCGGCCACCGCCCCCGAATCCGACGCCATCCAGCAGGCGATGGGCGATCTGGAGAACATCAACGCCCACCTCTTCTCGATCGAAGCGCTGATGGAGCGCATCTTTGATGTGCGCGTTCCCGAGGAGGTGGAGCAGAAATTCCGCGAGGTGGCCGGCGAACTCGCCCCCGATCCCCTCAACGCCGACCGCCTGCGCCTCAACCGCCTCCTCCACCAGACCCCCGACCTGCCGGACCACCGGGGAGGCTGAGGCGCCCCGGAGATCGGGATTCCGCCGCGCGGGAGCTCACTCCAGTTCGCAGGTGATCGTCACCGGGAAGGCTTCCGCCTTCCAGATCCGCTCGGCATATTCGCGGATCGAGCGATCGGAGGAGAAGAAGCCCGTGCGGGCACTGTTGAGCAACGACATCCGGTTCCAGGCACGCCGGTCGGCCCAGGCCCCACTGACGGCATCCTGGGCGCGCATGTAGTCGTGGAAGTCGGCCAGCACGAAGAAGGGATCGTTGCCGGTGAGATTCTGCAGCAACGGCCGGAACATCTCGGTGTCGCCATTGCTGAAGTGCCCCTGCTCGATCAGCCGCAGCACCTCGGGTAACTCCGGGATGGTGTGGATCAACTCCCAGGGGCGATAGCCCTGTCGGTGCAGATCGCCGATCTGGTCGGTGGTTTTGCCGAACAGGAAGAAATTCTCCTCACCCACCTGCTGGCGGATCTCCACATTGGCGCCATCGAGCGTGCCGATGGTGAGGGCCCCATTCATGGCGAACTTCATGTTGCCGGTGCCGGAGGCCTCCTTGCCCGCCGTGGAGATCTGCTCGGAAAGGTCCGCCGCCGGATACACCCGCTCGCCCAGCTTGACGTTGTAATCCGGCAGGAACACCACCCGCAGCCGCCCCTCCATGTCGGGGTCGGCATTCACCGTCTCGGCGATGCCGTTGATGAAACGGATGATCAGCTTGGCCATCGCATAGCCCGGCGCCGCCTTGCCGCCGAAGATCACCGTGCGCGGAGCCAGGCCCTCCGCCTGGCCGTTCTTGATCCGCAGGTACTGGGCCACCACCTGCAGGGCGTTGAGGTGCTGGCGCTTGTACTCGTGGATGCGCTTCACCTGCACGTCAAACATCGAAGCCGGATCCACCAGCACACCGGTATGGCGGTGGATGTAACTGGTGAGGTGGCGCTTCACGCCCAGCTTCACCTCGCCCCAGCGCTCCAGGAAGGCGCTGTCATCCACCAGTCGCTCCAGCTGGCGCAGGCGCTCGAGGTCGCGCACCCAGCCGTCGCCGATCGTTTCATCCAGCAGCTGGCCGAGCTGGGGGTTGGCCAGGGCCAGCCAGCGGCGCGGTGTGACGCCGTTGGTGACATTGGTGAACTTCTCAGGCCAGAGGGCGGCGAATTCCGGGAACAGGTCGGTGCGCACCAGCTCGCTGTGCAGCGCCGCCACGCCGTTGACATGATGGGAGGCCACGGTGGCGAGGTGAGCCATGCGCACCGCCCTGTGGCCCTCTTCATCGATGATCGAAACCCGACGCAGGATCTGCTCATTGCCGGGATAGCGGATGCGCACCTGCTGCAGGAAGCGGCGGTTGATCTCGTAAATGATCTCCAGATGGCGCGGCAGCAGCGAACCGAAGAGATCGAGACCCCATTTCTCCAGGGCCTCCGGCAGGAGGGTGTGGTTGGTGTAGGCCAGGCTGCGCGTGGTGATGTCCCAGGCCTGATCCCACTCCAGGGCCTTGTCGTCGAGCAGCAGGCGCATCAGCTCCGCCACCGCAATCGAGGGGTGGGTGTCGTTGAGCTGCACCGCCCAGTGGTCGGGGAACTCC